>CAZTBX010000071.1:0-15701 GCA_964612035.1 uncultured Planctomycetia bacterium | reverse complement strand
GAACATCGCGATCAAGGTCCATTATGAGGACGAAGCGCTGCTCGTCGTCGAAAAGCCGGCTGGCATGGTCGTACACCCGGGGGCCGGTAATAAGGAAGGGACGCTCGTGCATGCGCTCTTGGGCCGCGGCGGAAAGCTCTCTTCGCTCGGAGGACAGGAGCGGCCCGGCATCGTGCACCGGCTCGACAAAGAGACTTCGGGCATCCTGCTCGTCGCGAAAAATAACGCGTCCCACAAAGCCCTGCAGGCGCAGTTCGCCGCGCGCAGCCTTTCGAAGACTTATACGGCGCTGGTAAAGGGTGCGATTGAATTCGAGGAAGGTCGCGTGCTTGAATCGATCGGTCACGACCCGAAAGTCCGCCACAAGATGATGGTTTCGAAGAACGAAAAGGCGCGCGAAGCCGAATCCTATTATCACGTGGTAAGCCGCTTCCGCTACTCGACGCTTTTGGAAGTCCGCATCGTAACCGGCCGCACCCACCAGATCCGCGTGCACATGGCGCACCTCGGACACCCGGTCGTCGGCGACGCCGTTTACGGTTCCGGAAAACCCGGCGACCGGCTCTGCCTGCACGCCGCAAAAATAGAGTTTTTGCACCCGAAATCAGGTAAACTGATGAAGTTTGAAAGTCCGATTCCCGGGGAGATGGCTGCCGTGATCGAAAAAGCGAGCCGCGAAGAAAGCCTCGCATGAGCTACAAAAACGAAATCCGGAACGTCAAGGTACGCCGGGCGGGCATCCTGCGCGGCGAGCTCCGGTTCCCGGGCGACAAGTCGCTTTCCCACCGCGCGATCATTTTCGGTTCGCTGGCCGAGGGCCTTTCCTATTTCACGAACGTGCTGTCGGGCGAGGACTGCACCTGCACGCGCAAAGCGTTCGAGGCGATGGGCGTGTCGATCCGCGCCGAGGACCCGACGAAGCTGAACATCAGCGGCCAGGGGCTCAACTCGCTCCGGTACTATAGCGGGGAAATTTATCTCGGCAATTCCGGCACGTCGATGCGGCTGCTCACGGGCTTGCTCGCGGGGCAAAAGTTTGAAAGCACGCTGACCGGCGACCCCTCGCTTTCCTCCCGGCCCATGAAGCGCGTGACGAACCCCCTGAAGCAGATGGGGGCGAAGATCGAGGGTCCCGACGACGCCAATTTCGCGCCGCTCAGGATCTACGGCTCGCCGCTGACAGGCATCGAGGCGCGCCTGCCCATCCCGAGCGCGCAAGTCAAATCGGCGCTGCTTCTGGCCGGTCTCTACGCGCAGGGCACGACGACGGTCATCGAACCGGTCAAATCGCGCGACCACACGGAACGGTTTCTGCGTTATTTCGGCGCCGACATCGAGGATGACGGAGTGCGCGTGTCCGTCCGCGGCGGCATGCCGTTGCAGGCCAAAAGCTTCGAGATCGCCGGCGACATCTCCAGCGCGGCATTTTTCATGGCGATCGCGGCGCTGGTGCCCGGCGCGCAGATCGGGTTCAAGTCGGTGCTGTGGAATCCCACACGTACCGGCATCATCGACGTGCTGAGGAGGATGGGCGTCCAGTTCGAGGGCGAGAGCGTGCACGAGCAGGGTCCCGAGCCGGTCTGCGATTTCTCGATCACCACGTACGGGCTGCGCGCGTTCGAGATCCGCAAGGAAGAACTGCCGTCGCTGATCGACGAGATCCCGATCCTCTGCGTGCTGGCCACGCAGGCCGAGGGGACCAGCGTCATCCATGACGCCGACGAGCTGCGCGTGAAAGAGACCGACCGCATTCATTCGATGGTGGTAAACCTTTCGAAGATGGGCGCCAACATCCGCGCCGAGGGGAACACGATCTACATCCAGGGCCCGACCCCGCTCAAGGCCGCTCAAGTGGACTCGTTCAAGGATCACCGGACCGCGATGTCGCTCATCGTGGCTGGGCTCATCGCGGACGGAGAGCAGGAGGTCTGCGACATCGAATGCATCAATACCTCGTTTCCGACGTTCTTTCAGCTCTTAAAACAGCTCGGGGTTAACGTCCTTTGAGCGTGCGCCGTTGTTGACAGTTAAAATAGCTAAGGCTATAATTAGCAGTCCGGTCAAGCAGTCGATCTGACAGCAGCTAAAATTCCAATCGCATGACAATAAAATTGAAGAGTTTCGTTTGAAGCAGCCGATAAATATTTTCCAAAAAGCCACCGATTGGGTCCTCGGATTTTTTTCCAATGACATGGGGATCGATCTCGGCACCGCCAACACGCTCGTGAACGTCAAAGGCCAGGGCATCGTGCTGTGCGAGCCCTCGGTGGTGGCCATCCGAAAAGGCACCAGCGAAGTGCTCGCCGTCGGCGACGAGGCCAAACGCATGCTCGGCCGCACCCCCGGCTCCATCGTCGCCATCCGCCCCATGAAAGACGGCGTTATCGCCGACTTCGAGATCACCGAAAGCATGCTCCGGTATTTCATCAACAAGGTCCATAACCGCAAGCGCTTCGTCCGTCCGCGCATGGTCATCGCCATCCCCTCCGGCATCACCGAAGTGGAAAAAAGAGCGGTACGCGATTCGGCCCTGCATGCCGGCGCGCGCGAAGTGTATCTCGTCGAAGAACCCATGGCGGCCGCCATCGGCGTGGGACTGCCGATCCAGGAGCCGGCCGGCAGCATGATCATCGACATCGGCGGCGGCACGGCGGAAATGGCCGTGATCTCGCTGGCGGGCATCGTCTTTTCGCGCAGCATCCGCATCGGCGGCGACGAGATGGATGACGCGATCATCGAGCACGTGAAAAAGACCTACAATCTCCTCGTTGGGGAAAGAACCGCCGAAGAGGTGAAGATCAAGATCGGGTCCGCTTACCCGTTGGATGAAGAGCTTTCGATGGAGATCCGCGGCCGCGACCTCGTCTCAGGCCTCCCGAAAATGGTGAAGATCACCTCCGAAGAAGTGCGTGAAGCGCTCGCCGAGCCTATCCAGTACATCATCGAGGCCGTGCGCGTGACGCTCGAGCGCACTTCGCCGGAGCTTTGCGCCGATCTCATCGACCGGGGCATCGTCATGGCGGGCGGCAGTTCCCTGATCCGGGGCTTGGACAAGCTTATCTCCGAGGAGACCGGGCTGCCGGTGCACGTCGCCGAAAACCCGCTCACGGCTGTGGCCATCGGGACTGGGAAAATTTTAAGTGAACTGCATTATTTAAAAAGAGTCACGGTTTCGGCCAATCGCACGATAGAAAGTTAATCGGTCTTTTTTGGGTGAACGGTGTTTAAACCGGCCCGCGTCTTTCTTGGGATCATCGTTTTAATTTCCATCCTCGCCGCCCTTCCTGTCCCTGCTTCAAATGCCTTCAGAGGTTTCCTTTATTCATTCTTCAGGGTACCGCTGACTGTTTCATCGGCCATCGGGCAGACGGCGGCCGACTTTTTTTATTTCAAAAGGAACGCGGATGACAGGCGCCGGCTCCAGAGGGATGCTGCCAGACTCCAGGACGCCGAGTTCCAGTCGCGCGAACTGTGGATGGAAAATCAGCGCCTCGGCCGGCTTTTGGATCTGAGGCAAAATCTGCCATTTGGTTCCGAACGCGCGGTGTTCTCGCGCGTCATCAGCCGGTCTCCGGCTTCCTGGAATCGTGTCGTCCTCATCGACAAAGGGTCCAAGCATGGCCTGCGCGTGAACCAGCCCGTGATCGCGGGGCCTTCTCTGGTCGGCAAGATCACCGAGACCGCTCCGTCGGTTTCCAAGGTGCTTCTCATCACCGACCCCAACTCCAAGGTCGGTGTCATGGTCCAGCGCACGCGCCAGCAGGGCATCCTTTACGGAACGACGGCCGGCGGCTGCCGGGTGAAATACCTCTCGCTGGACACCGAGCTGAAAGCGGGCGATCTGATCGAAACGGCGGGGCACGGTATTTTCGCGGCCAAGCGTCTCCTGATCGGAAAGATCAAAAAGGCATGGAAAGAGCCGGGTCAGATCTATCAGGTGGCCGACATACAACCGTTGACGGACCTGAGCCGTCTGGAAGAGGTTGCCGTCCTTGAATAAGCGCCGCATTTTTTCGTTTTTCTGCCTGTTAGCCATTTTTTTCATCGAAAATTCCGTCTCGAGTTTTTTTCCGGCCAGGGGCGTGTTCTTCATCTCCGCTCTCACTTATTACGCGCTGTCCGAAGGTCCGGGGTTCGGGGCGCTACTCGGCGCGTACGCGGGACTGATCGCGGAGCTGTGGGGGTTCGGACCTTTTGGATGCCAGATCGCGTCGCTTTCCATCATCGGCGCTCTCTGTGGTTTTCTCTCGCGGCAATTTTTCGAGGACAGCCTGCTCACGGCCGTCCTTTTGCCCATTTCAAGCGTGTACGCCGCCGCATTTTTCAACGGCCTGATCCTGAACACGGCCTCCGGCGAAAGTGCTTTTTCCGCACTGCTGCGGGCCTTCCGGATCGGCGATCTTCTTTTGGCGGCCGTCGTTTCGCCGTTCTTGTTTTCCTGGCTTAAAAACATCACCCCCAAAGCGGTTTTTACCCGCGCAAGGTCCTACCGCCGATGAAAGCCGCGCGCGTTGCGGCGATATTGTCGGTGCTGTTCGTACTTCTCATCGGCAATCTGTTCACCATGCAGGTGCTGCGCCACTCTTATTACCGGTCGCTGTCTGAAAAAAACCGTATCCGCGTCATTTATCTGGAAGGGCCGCGCGGGAAGATCCTCGATAGAAAGGGCCGCGCCCTCACGTCCAACCGGCTGAGCTTCAATTGTTCGGTGATCCCGGCGGAAGCGAAGTCGACGATCCACGAGAGCCTCGCGGTTCTCGGTCCGCTACTCAGCGAAGACCCTGAGGCGCTGGAAGCGAGGTATCAAAAGAAAAGATCCGGCGACTTCAACGCTGCGGTGATCGCCGAAGACATTTCACTGCCGCAAGCCATGGCCGTCGAGGAGAAACTGGACACGCTCCCGGGTGTTCTCATCGAAACGCGGCCGCGGCGCGAATACCCGCTCGGCGAAAAAGCCGCGCATGTCACCGGTTTCATCGGCCCGATGAACGAGGAAGAAAGCGAGGAGCTCGAAGAGCGTGGGTATCGCGCGTCGGACTGGATAGGCCGGGACGGCGTGGAAAAAGTCTACGAGAGCTATCTTCGGGGTCGTTCGGGCGGCATCCAGATGGAAGTGAACAACCGCGGTCGTTTCGTGAGGACACTAGGCGTCCAGGAGCCGAAAGATGGCCGCGACGTGCAGCTCACGGTGGATGCCGAGCTTCAGTCGTTCATCGATGGCCTCCTGGGCTCTGACAAAGGGGCCGTTGTCGTGATGGATCTGAATGACGGCGGGGTGCTCGCCCTAAACAGCCAGCCCTCGTTCGACCCGAATCTTTTCGCCTCCTCTCGTGGAAGAAAGGGGGTGGGGCGGTATCTTCATCACCCTCTTTCACCCATGATCAACCGCGCGATCAGGGGGCAATACCCGGCCGGATCGGTTTTTAAGATCATCACCGCGTTCGCCGCCTTCGAGCGCAATGACCACCTTCGCTCCGCCGTTTACGATTGTCCCGGCTGGACAATGGTAGGTGGGAAGCGTTTTCGCTGCTGGAAAATAGATGGACATGGGTCTCAGGCGTTGACGCAGGCTTTTGCGCACTCCTGCAACGTGTATTTTTATTCCATGGGCATGGCGGCGGGCGTGGAGGCTATCCATAAAAAAGCGGTGGCCTTCGGTCTGTCCAAGATGACCGGAGTGGATCTGCCCGGCGAAAAACCCGGGTTCGTGCCTTCGAGGGAATGGAAGGAAAAAGAAGTCGCAGCCCCCTGGTATGAAGGAGAAACGGCAAACCTGTCCATCGGTCAGGGTTATCTCCAGATGACGCCGATACAGGGCCTTGGCGTCATCTCGGCCGTCGCGACTGGCGGGCACATCCTGAAGCCGCATCTCATCGATAAGATCGACGGGGTTCGTGTGGCCGAGCGCCGCGCGGCGTCGGTCTCCATGCCAGCGGACGATCTGCGCGCGGTTCGCGCAGGCCTGGATGCCGTCGTGAATTCGGACACGGGCTCGGGCCGTCTGGCGCGTGTCGAGGGCCTGCGCATCTCCGGTAAAACCGGCACGGCCCAGTCCGGGCAGGACAAGACGCATGCTTGGTTCATCGGCTATGCCCCGATCGATAAACCCAGGGTCGCGATGGTGGTGTTCCTCGAGAATGGGGGGATCGGTGGTGTCGCGGCGGCCACTCTTGCCTCGAGGGTGTTCCACAAGCTGAAAGAACTATCCTATGTGTGAGGCGAGCCGATGAGAAAGATCAATTTCAGGTACTTTGACAAGGCGCTTTTTTTCACGCCGATCGTGATCTTTCTGATAGGCATTCTCACGATCTACAGCGCGTCGTTCAAGGCGCATCAGTCATTCGACGACATCCTGGCCGTGAAGCAGATCTGCTGGATGGGGATGGGCATCCTTCTCGTATTTCTAGTCATTCGCACCGACTACTTCAAGCTGATGGACCTGGCCTGGCCGCTTTATATCGCGAGCGTTGTTTTGCTCGTGGCGGTGTTTTTTTCACCGGCTCGGCTCGGCGCGCATCGCTGGATCGGCATTGCGGGATTCAATATTCAACCTTCCGAGATCGCAAAATTTTCGGTGATCCTGCTATTGGCCCGTTTTTTTTCCAACAACCGGCCTGACCCCGTCTCCAAAAGGCGCCTTTTGACCCCTTTTCTCATCACGGGAGTGCCGTTCCTTCTGATCATGAAAGAGCCGGACCTGGGAAGCGCCCTGCTCCTCCTCCCGGTGCTTTTTGCGATGCTTTATATCTGGGGGCTGAAACCAAAGATCCTCCTGACGCTCATGGCGCTCGGAGCGGCGGCCACGCCATTCCTTTTTAGTTTTCTCAAAGAGTACCAAAAAGCGCGGCTCCTCGTGTTCATGAACCCGAACCTCGATCCGCTCGGTGCGGGTTACACCATCATCCAATCCAAGATTGCCATCGGTTCCGGTGGCTTGATGGGAAAAGGATTTTTGGCCGGGACTCAGAACATGCTCAAATTTTTGCCGGAGCGGCACACGGACTTTACTTTTGCCGTGATCGGGGAAGAGGGAGGATTTGCGGCCAGCCTCGCGATCATCTTGCTTTTTTGGTACCTCGTGCATAAAGGATTCACGATCTCGAGTCGCACCCCCGACCGCTTTGGCAGCCAGCTGGCCTGTGGGTTGACCACTCTGATCGGTTTTCAGGCCATCCTCAACATCGGCATGACCATGGGCGTTTTTCCAGTGGTCGGCGTGCCGCTCCCCCTTGTCAGTTATGGGGGGTCCTCCGTGGTCGTCTCCATGACGGCCATAGCCATCCTCCTTAATATCCGTATGCACCGGAGCCTCTTCTAAAACCAGTCAATTTAATCACTATTGACTAAATTTAATTTTTAGTATAAGATTTTAATCAAGAGAGGACAATAATAACATGAAACTCATAGCCAAAGTCCGCGTTATGCCCACTAAATTAAAGTATAAGATGCTTGTGTCTTTTTGTGTCATGTCACTTCTACCCATCCTTTCAGGGGTGTATGTCGCGTCGTTATTCGTCCAATTTCCATTTGTGATCAACGAAGGCAACCTCATGCAGGTGACGCTGATAGCCATCTTCAGCCTTGTCCTGTCGCTTCTGGGCTATCAATTGGCCAAGGAAGTGACAATGCCGATCGTTGCCATGAATACCGCCGTGAAAAGTATGGCGGCCGGGCAGTTGGACCCAGACATCAATTTCAAGGGCGCGGACGAACTGGAAGAGCTCAGCGAGAGCCTGAAAAAGATATCCAACAACGCCAAGGATCTTCTCGAGAAAGTAGAAAAGCTCACCACCCGCGACAAACTGACGGGACTTTACAACGCCAACTACATCCGCGAGCGCCTGGACGAGGAGATCGAGCGAGCCATCCATTATCAGCGGCCGTGCTCGTTCGTCTATTTCGTCATGGATAATTTCCGTGTGTACGAGGCTTTGGTTGGCGAGGCCGGATACAGCGAAGCGATGCAGTACATCGCCAAGATCCTCACGCAGCACTCTTACGAGTTCGCGCGGGCCGCGCGGATCACCAAAGAAGAGTTCGCGATCATTTTACCGGACAAGAACAAGAAAAAGGCCATCGAGATCGCCGAGCAGATATGCGGGCAAGCGTCAGCCTTTTTGACCAAGAAATCGGAAAAAATGGGGGTGTCACTGTCCATCTATGCGGGCGTGAGCGAAGATCCGCTCGACGGCGTCCGCGCGGAAGACCTGATCACGAAAGCCAAAGAGCGTGTCAAGGCGGCTCGGTTGAGCGGCAAGTCTCTCGAGGCGTTTGCCTGAAGACCCTGGGCCGTCCAAAAGGATGAAGTCACAGAGATAAAGGAGAATAGAAATGACATTGAGCAAAGACCCGACGATAAAAGAACTGCTTCAGTTTGTCATTTCAAAAGGCGCTTCGGACCTTCACTTGGGCGAAGGGGTGACGCCCGTGATGCGCGTGGATGGCGAGCTGGTTCCGATCTCGGACCAGCCGCTGACCCACGAAGCGACAATACGTCTTATCAAAGAGAATTTGACCGACGAGAAATTCAAGGTCTTCGAGAAGGACAAGGAATACGATTATTCATTCGGCATCGCGGGGCTTGGCCGTTTCCGGTGCAACCTCTTCTATCAGCGCGGGCACATCGGTTGTGCGCTACGCGTGCTGCCTTTCGACCCGATGACGTTTGAGCAGATCGGTTTTCCGGTCGGTGTCGCCGAGACGCTGGTGTCGAGGCCGAGCGGCCTCATCCTTGTCACAGGATCCACTGGCAGCGGAAAGACCACCACGCTTGCCACGATCCTCGACCACATCAACGCGCATCAATCCTGCCACATCGTGACCATCGAGGACCCGATCGAGTTCGTGTACAAAAATAAAAAGTCGACGATCAATCAGCGCGAAGTCGGTTCCGACACGCACTCGTTCAATGAGGCGCTGAGGCATGTGTTGAGACAGGACCCGGACGTGATCCTCATCGGTGAGATGCGTGACCTGGAGACCATCGAGATAGCGCTCACCGTCGCCGAGACGGGACACCTAGTCCTCGCGACGCTGCACACGCCGGACGTCGTGCAGACCATCAACCGCGTGATCGACGTGTTTCCCGCCCAGCAACAGCAACAGGTACGCGTGCAGTTTTCCTTTATTATCCAAGCGATCGTTTCACAGCAGCTTCTGCCCAAAAAAGGCGGCGGTTTAGTGCTCGCGACGGAGATCCTATTGGCGACTCCGGCGATCCGTACGCTGATCCGCGAATCCAAATCGCATCAGATCTATTCCTCGATCCAGATGGGACAGAAAGACGGCATGAAGACGCTCAACATGAGCCTTGCCGAGCTCGTGAAAACGCACAAAGTCACGCAGGAAGTGGCGATGTCGCGTTCTTCGGACATTTTGGAATTCAAGGAGCTTCTCGCCAGGCACGGATGAAAAAAATAGTTCAAAAGCAACTGGGTGAGATCCTCATTGAGCACAAGATCATCACCGCTGACCAGCTAGCCGAGGCCTGCCGGGTACAGAAGGAGAAAGGCGGGCTGATCGGACAGGTGCTCGTGCAGCTGGGCCATACCACGGAAGAGGCGATCGCCCAGGCGCTCACCGTCCAGTACGGTTTCCCTTATCTGCCGCTGGCCGGTGACGAGATCGACGCGGAGGTCGCGAAGAGCATCCCCGAGACCATCGCCAAACAGTACGGCCTCATCGCGGTCGACCAGGTTGGCACGGTGCTCACGGTCGCGATGTCGAACCCTCTGAACAGCCAGGCCATCGAGGACGTGGAAATGGTGACCCACTGCAAGATCCAGGTATTCGTCACCACGGCGACCGACCTGAGCAACGCGATCAAGCGCAGTTACGGCGTCAAATGACGACCCCGGCCCTGAAAGAACGCCTCACGAATCTTCTTGTCCTCAATAAAGTACTGACGCAAAAACAGCTGGACGAGGCCCTGAAAGTCCAAAAAGAAAAGAAAGAGCGCATCAGCAATATCCTGGTCCGTCTCGGGTACATCTCGCGTGAAAACATGCTGGAGGTATTGAGCGTGGAGCTCGGTATCCCCGCCATCCATCTTTCGCGTTACAAGATCGAGGCCGAAGCCATCGCCGTTGTCCCAAAAAAAATAGCGCAGATCCACACGCTGATCCCAGTGTCACGCGTCGGTAACACGCTGACCATTGCCATGGCCGACCCCATGAACATGAACGCCCTGGACGATGTGAGGCGTGTCACGAGCATGGAGGTCCGAATGCTCGTTGCCAACGAGAATGAGATCCGTGAGGCTGTCGACCAGTATTACGGCGAGAACGTCAGCCGCGCGATCCAGGACGTGATGGAAGATATCAAACTGAGCGACGGCTTCGATATCCAGGCCGTCGATTTTGCGAGCGCGGATTCCGGCGACCTTATGCGCCTCACCAAAGAAGAGCCTGTCGTCAAACTCACGGATTCGATACTGTCCGAGGCCGTGCGCCGGCGAAGCAGCGATATTTTTATCGAGCCCGAGGAAAACGAGCTCCGTGTCCGCTTTCGCGTCGACGGCATGCTCCAGGAGGGGATCTCCACACAGCGCTCCATGCATGCGGGCGTCGTGTCCAGGATCAAGGTTATGTCCAATCTCGACATTGCCGAGCACCGCATCCCGCAGGACGGGCGTTTCAAGGTGAAGATCCGCGAACAGTTCATCGATTTCCGCGTGTCGGTGCTGCCGAGCTATTTTGGGGAAAAAGTGGTGCTCCGCGTGCTCGACAAAAGACAGGCGGTGCTCGACATCGAAAAGCTGGGTTTTGAACCGTCACCGCTGGCCGCGCTGAAAAAGGCCGCATTGCACCCGCATGGTATGATCGTGATCTGCGGCCCGACAGGCTCCGGAAAAACGACTACGCTTTATTCGGTGTTGAAGCTTCTCGACGACCCGACGAAAAACATCGTGACCGTCGAGGACCCCGTGGAATTCCAGATCGACGGCATCAACCAGGTGAGCATCCACTCGGAGTTGAATCTCAGCTTTGCCGCGGCTCTCCGGTCCATCCTGAGGCAGGACCCCGACATCATCATGGTGGGTGAGATCCGCGATACCGAGACCGCCGATGTGGCGATCAAGGCGGCGCTCACGGGCCACCTCGTGCTCAGCACGTTGCATGCCAGCACCGCGGCCGGCGCGGTGACGCGCCTTCTCAACATGGGCATTGAGCCGTTCCTGATCACTTCCAGCGTTCTCATGGCCGGTTCGCAGCGCCTGGTGCGCAAGATCTGCCCCAAGTGCAAAGAATCTTACAAGCCTTCCGAAGAGCTTCTGAAACAACTGGACATCGACAGGAAAAAAATGGGCACGGACAAGCCGCTTTTTTATCGCGGCAAGGGTTGCGAGGCCTGCTCCCAAAAAGGTTATGCGGGCCGCGCGGTGCTGCTCGAAGCGATCGCGATGTCCCCGAAGATCAAGGAGCTGATCCTGAAGGCGGCGCCCGAACACCAGTTCAAAAAGACCGGCCGCGACGAAGGCATGATGACTCTCCGGGAAAATGGCATTGCCAAGATCCTGCAAGGCACCACGACGCCGGAAGAGGTCATGCGCGTCACGGTGCGTGACGAGGAATAGAATAGAGTGAAAAACCTAAGCGAACGCATCATCGAAGTCCTGAAGTCTACGAAGAGGATCAGTGAGGCCGACATTCAGAAGGCGCTGATGCTCTATGCGCGCGAAGGGAAGGGAAAACTCAGGGACGTTCTCGTGCACATGGGCATCATCAGTGACGTCGAGCTTACCTCGCTTCTCAGCGTGGAACTCAAGATCCCATTCCTGAACCTGGCTAAATACCAGATCAATCCCGACATCGCAAAGCTCATCCCCGAAAAACTTGCCCGCAAGTACCAGATCATTCCCATTTCCAAGATCGGTAACACGATCACGCTGGCGATGGCCGATCCGTTCAACATCATCGCCGTGGATGACATCAGCTTGCTCACGAAAAGCAAGATCGATTGCGTGATCAGCGCCGAAAAAGACATCCTGACCGCCCTCGACAAGCTCTACGTGAGCGAACAAGAAAGCATCCACAAGATCGCCGAGGAGCTCGGCGCCTCGGACGAGGTCCAGGTCGTGAAAGCCGAGGACGATCTCGATTCGGCGTTCACCGAATCCCAGGATTCCGACGCGCCGGTGGTGAAGATGGTCGACCTGATATTGAAGGACGCGCTGAAAAAAAGAGCAAGCGACATTCACATCGAGCCGTACGAAAAACACGTGCGTGTCCGCTATCGCGTTGACGGCAACCTTGAAGAAGCGTTGACGATCCCGAAAAAAAACCAGAACGCCATCTTGAGCCGGTTGAAGATCATGTCCAACCTTGACATCACCGAAAACCGCGTTCCACAGGACGGCCGCTTCAAGGTGCGCCTGCCGGACAAGGAAGTCGACTTTCGCGTGTCCGTGCTGCCCGTGCAGTTCGGCAATAAGGTCGTCATGCGTATCCTGGATAAGAGCGCCCTCAGCATGGGCCTACGCAACCTGGGTTTTTTCCCGGAGACACTTGAGGCTTTCGAGACGGCTATCCAAAAGCCTTTCGGCATCATTCTCGTTACGGGCCCGACGGGCAGCGGAAAATCGACCACGCTTTATTCGATCCTGAACCAGTTGAACACGCCGGAAAAGAACATCGTGACCGTCGAAGACCCGATCGAGTATCAGGTGAAGGGCATTACGCAGATGCAGGCGAAGCCGGAAGTGGGGCTTACTTTCGTCAGCGGTCTCCGGGCCATCCTGAGACAAAGCCCGGACATCGTCATGGTCGGTGAGATCCGTGATTCGGAAACGGCGGATGTCGCCATCAAGGCATCCCTGACGGGCCAGCTTGTTTTGAGCACGCTTCACACCAATGATGCCGCCGGCGCCATGACGCGTCTCGTGGACATGAAGGTGGAGCCTTTTCTCATCGCCTCCAGCGTGATCCTCGTCGCGGCTCAGCGTCTTTGCCGGAAGATCTGCGTGGCCTGTAAGGAAAAGATCGATATCCCCAAGGAAGTGTTCGAGCGCATGAACGTTCAGATCGAAAAAATAATCCCCGATCCCAAGAACCGTGTTTTTTACCGTGGGCGCGGATGCTCGAAATGCAGCGGTACGGGGTACAAGGGGCGTCTTGGCGTTCTCGAAACTTTGCTTATCGATGACACGATCCGTGACATGATCACCCGGCGTGCTTCGGCGTCTGAGATCAAGGAATACGCCGTCAAGCACGGCATGACTACGCTGCGCGAAGACGCCTTGAAAAAATTTTGTCAGGGAATAACGACGCTGGATGAGGTCATACGCATCACTTCGGAGGACGAATAAATTGGGAAACTTCCGTTACACCGCCAAAGACAAGGACGGCCGCTCGGTCACCGGCGTCGCCGATTCCTCAGACGAAAAAACGCTGGCCGGCCTCCTGCGGAAGCAAGAGCTCATCATCATTTCCATCCGGCAGGACAAAGGGAAAACCGCCCGCAAATGGAAGAAGAAGATCAAGCTTTCCGAACTCGTCCTTTTTTCGAGGCAGTTGGCGACGATGATCGAAAGCGGCATCCCGCTGGTCCAGGGGCTAGACATTCTCTCGGAGCAGATGGAAGACAAGAACTTCAAACGGACACTGCTCGAGGTCCGGAATTCGGTGACAAGCGGCATGGCGTTCTACGAATGTCTGGCCAAACACCCGGAAGCTTTTTCGCCGCTTTTCGTGAACATGGCCAAGGCCGGTGAATCCAGCGGTACGCTGGATGACATCATGAACCGTCTAGCACTTTATCTCGAAAAGACGGACCAGCTCGTGCGTAAGGTGCGCGCGGCGATGATCTATCCGATCGTCGTCACGAGCATGGCGGTGCTCATCACGCTGGTCATGCTGCTCAAGGTCGTGCCGGTGTTCAAAAGCATGTTTTCCGATTTCGGAGCGGATCTGCCGCTGCCGACGCTGATCCTCGTGTCCGTCAGTGATTTCCTGATCCAGACCTTCGTGCTCTGGGTCGCGGGCTCTGTCGTCGCGGGTTTTCTCTTCAAGCGTTGGCTCGAGACCGAAAAAGGCGCGGAGGCCTTCGACAATTTCAAGCTGAACATGCCGGTTTTCGGTCCCATCATGAAAAAGGTCGCGGTCAGCAAGTTCACGCGCACGCTGTCCACGCTCGTGAAAAGCGGTGTGCCGATCTTGAGCTCGCTCGAGATCGTGCAAAAGACGGCCGAGAACAAGGTTATCGAAAAGGCCATCGACAAGGTGCGCACGAGCATCCGCGAAGGAGAGAGCATCTCGGGACCGTTGCTCCGTAGCAAGGTATTTCCACCCATGGTGGTTCGCATGATCGCGGTTGGGGAGCAGACCGGCCAGCTCGAAAAAATGCTTTCGAAGATATCCGACTTTTACGACGACCAGGTGGATACGGCCGTCTCGGGGCTGACCAGTCTTATCGAGCCTCTCATCATCGCTTTTCTGGGCATTGTCATTGGCGGCATCGTGATCTGTATGTTCTTGCCAATATTCAAGTTATCGTCAATCGTTGCTGCGTAAAACATACAAATACAAATAGTATTGACAAAAGGTGTGCTTTAACATATACTTTTAATTAATGATAGATAGTCTTGATAAGAAATACTAAGGGGCCGAAGACGCACTTATTCATACCTACGTTCCCCTTCAGTGGTTTATCAAGATTGAAGTCAGATTTTGTCCCCGTGGACATTAAAGGAGAAGAGGCAATGAAAATAGTAAGAGGAACTAGAGGTTTCACACTTGTCGAAATCATGATCGTGGTTGCGATCATCGGCCTTCTGGCCGCGATCGCCGTCCCGAACTTCGTACAGGCCAGGACGTCGGCGCGGAGGAATACCTGCGTCAACAACCTGCGTTTGATACAGGCGGCGAAGGATCAATACGCGATCGAGAACAATCAGGCTGACACGATGACGCCTACTTCGGCGGATGTGTCGGCTTACTTCAAGGCGCAGCAGCTGAGCGGTGGTCTCCCGAAAGAGCCACAGAGCGGGACCTACACGGTCGCCGCTGTCAACGCAGCTCCGACTTGCAGCGTAGGCGGTAGTCACACGATCTAAACGGATCGCGTTGTCAGTTCTCAGAACACCCTCCACGGATTCGTGGAGGGTGTTTTTTTTCCTCATGGCCGTGGTTTTTTTAGCCTATGCCCCCTCCATCCGCCATGGTTTTTTGATGGACGACGTAACCGTTGTGCTTCAGAATCCCGCCGTTACGGACATTCGCCGTCTGCCTGAAATAGGGGGTCGCGGGTATTTCAATTTTGAGGGACCCCGCGCGGAGCTCTGGAAAACTTATTATCGCCCGCTCACTTCCACCACTTTTGCCCTGAGCCACTTTTTCTCCGGCGGCAGACCCTGGGCGACTAACGCCGTGAATGTCACCTTGCATGGCCTGGTCGCTTTTTGGCTGTATCTTTTTTTACGGGATCTGCTCGCCGATGCGGCCGCGGGATTTCTCGGGGCACTTTTGTTCGCCGTGCACACGGTGAACGTTGAAGCCGTGGCCTACGCTTCAAGCCGCTCGGATGTGCTGGCCGCGCTTTTCATTCTGCTCGGGCTTCGCGCTTATGCGGGCGGGCGTTGGATGGCGGCGATAGCCTGGCAGACGGCCGCACTCCTTTCAAAAGAAAGTGCGCTTCTCATACCCCTTTACCTCCTCTTCTTCGACGCTGTGTTCATGAGCGGTGGCTGGAAGACGCGCGCGAAA
>CAZTBX010000070.1:0-13641 GCA_964612035.1 uncultured Planctomycetia bacterium | reverse complement strand
GAGAAGAACAAATTCCTCCTCAGGCGCGTGGAGGGGCACGTCACCTCGTCTTTTGGGGTCGCGGCCTTTCCCGACGACGGCCACTCGAAAGAGCAGCTCATCCGCAGCGTGGACAAATACCTGTACGAAGCTAAAAATTCCGGGAGGAACCGCGTATGTGGCGCTACATTGTCCTAAACACGCTCTGGTTCTGCATTCTTTTTCTCGTGCACTTTTACGGTTCCGTCCGCGCCCAGCGGGCGATACTGCTCTGCATTTTTGGCGGCGCTTTTTACGTTCTGTTCCGCAGCCCCATGGATCCTTTCGCGGCGATCTTCTACGCGGGTTTTTCGTGGTTGGTGTTCATCGGAGGGCGCCAGTTCCGCCGATGGGTGGCCGACCGCTCCGTTGTGCTGAATGAAGAGCTCGAAGTGGCCTCCAAAACGCTGGATTCGCAGAGATCACTTTTAGCCTCCGTCGATTCAGAGGTCGCCGAACTCGGTGTGCGCGCGAACGCCATTGCCGAGCTTTACGATGAAGTGAGCCAGATGTCGCGCGGGCTCGACACGCTCGAGACCTTTCTTTATTTCGGGGCCGCCCTCGCCGGGCTCGTGGAATTCAACGTCGTGAAACTCGCCCTTTTCGAAGAGGGAGTCGCCGGGAACGAACACCCATCCGAAGTGTATGAGCTCGCTTACGCCGACCTGCACGGCGTGTTCGATCGGAATATTTGGCTCAAAGACCGGCAAAAGGCCAAGGGGGAGGTCTATCCTTTCGATCTGAAGATCTACCGGCATCTCTTCAAAGAGCGTAAGCCGTTAGGCGGCGGGGAGTCGATGCAGAGTTTTTACGGCGAGACCGGGCCGCATTTCACGCCATTCACCGCACACCCGCTTTTCATCGAGGACCGGATCTTCGCGGTGCTCAGCGTCATCGGCATTGCGCACGCCGACAACGCGATGTTTCCGGTGCTCATCGAGCGCTCCACCTCGGAGATGCAGCGCGTGAAACTTTTTGAGCGTGTGGAAACGCTGGCCACCACCGATGGGCTCACCGGCATTTTCGTCCGGCGGCATGTTCTCGACCGTCTCGAGAACGAGATCGCCCGCTCGAAGCGCTTCGGGCTCAAGCTGTCGCTGCTCATGATCGACATCGACCACTTCAAGCGCTTCAATGACGATTACGGGCATCTCGTCGGCGATGTCGTGCTGAAGCAGACCGCGCAGGCGCTGAAAAGCAGCATCCGCGAAGTGGACCTGGTCGGTCGCTACGGCGGCGAGGAGTTCAGCGTACTTCTCATCGAAACCGACGAGTCCACGGCGCTGGTCGCGGCCGAAAGGATCCGGCGCAACATCGAACAGCGCGAATACTCCGCCTACGACGAAAAACTGAAAGTCACGATCAGCGTGGGATGCGCCTCGCTGTCGGAAAACACGGCCGACGCCGCGGCCCTTGTCGAAGCGGCGGACTCCGCACTTTACCGGGCGAAGCAAAAAGGTCGGAATCGCGTGTGCCTTCCGGCATAGTATTTTGAAAATCACGGATCAACCAGTATAATAAATCGCTTCATGGCTAAACCACTCTCAGCGATAGGCATAGACATCGGTGGCACGAACATCAAGCTGGGCCTCGTGAGCGCCCGCGGTCGGATGCTGCACCGGGAGCACTTGGCGACGCGTGATTTTCCAGGCCGCTTCGCCATGCTGAATGAGCTCGTGCGTCGCATCGCGAGCCTCCGGATCACCGCGACGCGGAAAAATTTCCGCGTGACCGGCGTGGGCATCGGAGCGCCCGGCCCCATCAACGTCGAAAAGGGGAGCGTGTATTTTTTGCCGAACATCCGCGGTTGGAAAAACGTCGCTCTCCGGAGCGTCCTCCGCCGGCGTCTGGGTATCCCGGTGTTCGTCGACAATGACGCCAATGCCATGGCGTTCGGCGAATTCCTGTTCGGCGCCGGCCGCGGTGCGAAAAGCCTCATTGGTCTTACGCTGGGCACTGGCGTGGGCGGGGGCATCGTGTTGGATGGAAAGCTATTCCACGGCCATGCCTATTCCGCCGCTGAAGTGGGTCACGTGACGATCAACGAGAACGGACCTCGCTGTGCCTGTGGCAGCCGCGGCTGCGTCGAGACCTATGTGGGGAACCGGTATTTTATCCTGGAAGTGCTGCGCCGTCTGAAAAAGGCCCGGCGAGGTCTTTTATACCGCTGGGTTGTCTCAGGCGCTCGGCTGACGCCGGAGCTTGTGGAGAAAGCCGCCCGAAAAGGCGACGCGCTTTCGCGGCAGATGTGGAAAGAGACTGGCGAGCATCTCGGAACGGCCCTGGCCGGCCTCGTGAATGTCCTGAACCCCGAACGCATTGTCGTCGGCGGCGGGGTGGCGAAGGCAGGTGCGTTTATTTTTCGCCCCCTCCAGAAGACACTCCAGAAAAAAGCGTTTCCCATTGCGGTGGCTTCTGTTAGAGTATTGCCGGCGACGCTGGGAACCGATGCCGGCGTCATCGGCGCCGCCGCCTTGGCGCTTGCCGGTCGTTCATGAACAAAGTCGGAGGCGCCTTGCCGTCCAGGTTTTGGGTTGTTTCGATCTTGATGGCGCTCTTCCTATGTGTGCCTCTTTCCCGGGTTTTTGCCGAAGCTGAAAAATCTGTTCCCATTCAGGTGCACGGGGATAGTGTGGAGTACTTCCATGAAGCGCAAAAAGCCGTTGGCACCGGTCACGTGGTCATCGATTACGAGGACACGAAGCTGACCGCCGACAAGATCACCGTTTATATGGAAACGAAAAAGGCCGTGGCCGAAGGCAACGTCGTCCTCACCCAGAAAGGCAGTGTGTTCAAGGGCCAGAGAGGCGAATACGATTTCGGCAAAAAAGTGGGCGATGTCACGGGCATGGAAGCCGAGATCCAACCGAGCTACTTCGGCAAGGCCAGCCGGATACAGCGCCTCTCCGACAATCATTACCGCGCCGACGACAGCGTGCTCACGACCTGCTGCGGCCCAAACCCTCTCTACACTCTCCAGGCCAAGCAGGTGGATATTTATCCCGGCGAAAAAGTCGTGATCAGGAACGCTATCCTGTACCTGCGCGGCATCCCTATTTTTTTCATCCCTTACCTCGAACAGCACGTGATCGACCTCGAGCGTTTTCCCGCGCAGCTGGTGGCGGGGCAGACCCACGAGTGGGGGCCGTTCGTTCTCAGCAAGTGGCGCTATCATCTGGTGGAGCGCGGCGATGTTGAGTCACGCGGCAATTTTCTGCTCGATTACCGCGTGAAGCGAGGTGTCGGCGGCGGCGTCGAGAATTTTTACAGAAGCGACGCGCTTGGCCGCGGCGCGGCCCGGGCTTATCTTGCGCACGACGAGTTCCCGGACACGGAGATCGACCGAAACCGCACCCGTCTGCAATGGCGGCATCAGATGCAGCTCAGCGAGTCGACGACGCTCACCACCGAGAGCAACAAGCTCAGCGACCGGAAGATCATCAAAGATTTCTTTTTCCGCGAGGAGTATGAGAGCAACGTTTTCCCGGAGAATTACGTTTCCATCATCACCGCCAAGCCCGAATACACGTTCAGCGTGCTCGAGCGCTACCGTCTGGATGATTTTCTGCAGGTGGTGGAAAGAGACCCCGAGATGCGTTTCGACACGCATCAGCGGGCCTTCGCCGAGACGCCGTTCTATTTCCGGCAGGAAGTGCAGCTCAGCCATTTGGACAAAAAGTTCCAGGACACGGACAAAGACCTCGAGGCCGTCCGTTTCGACACGAACACCACGCTGTCCTATGCCGGGCATGTGGGCGCCTTTTCCGTCACCCCGCATGTCGGCACGCGCCAGACCGGCTATTCGCGCGAGGTCGATGGCGACCGCTCTCTCTGGCGTGGCACTTTCGACGGCGGAGTGGACACGAGCATCCGTTTTCACCGGATCTACGGTTTTTCGACGCACCTGCTGGGCCTGGACATCAACCAGGTGCGGCATATCTTCACGCCAACTTTGAGCTACAACTACCGCCCGAATCCCACGGTCTCGCGCACGCTGCTCCAGCAGTTCGACGCCATCGACGCCATCGACAAACAGAATTTTATCCGCTACCAGTTCCTGAACACCTTCCAGACCAAGTCTCGCAGCTCCCGCAAGGGAGAGCTCTCGCCGAGGGACATCGCGCGCGTGCTTCCTTTTTTTGACACGGACCTGCACACGGGCCGTCTTGAAAACGCGGGTTTTGACGTCGAGCTCAGGCCCTACACCTGGCTGGGCATGGACGTCGACGGCACTTATGACGCGCGCACGCGCGATTTCAACGCGGTCAACACCGACGTTTACCTGAGACGCTGGGGATGGCGCGCGGGGCTCGGCCAGCGTTACCTGCAGAACGAAAGCAGCCAGACCACGCTGGACCTGCGTTATATCCCGAGTCCGGACCTCGAGTTCCGCGTGTACGAACGCTATGAGTTTGAGGAGGACATCACCAAAGAGTTCGAATTCACCGTGACCAAGGTCTGGAACTGCGTGATCACGGATCTTACCTACAACCACCGCGAAGAGACCGGGGATTCGTTCTTCGTCATTGTCCGGCTCAAGGCGTTTCCGGACGCGGCATTTTCGATCCATAAAACATACAATCAACCCAAGGCCTCGACGCTCGAAGGCCCACAAGAGAAAAACCTATTATTGTTATGAGGAAGAGCCAAACATGAACATCGCAGTCGTGGGCTCCGGTTATGTCGGCCTGGTGTCCGGCGCTTGTTTCGCGAGTCTAGGCAACAAGGTCATTTGCGTGGACAACAACGCGCAAAAGATCGCCGCCCTGAAAAAAGGCAAGATGCCGATCTATGAGCCGGGCCTTGAGGAGATGGTGCGCCAGGGTGTGCGAAAAGGGTTTCTTTCGTTCAGCACTGACCTACGCGCCGCGACACGGAGATCGGACATCCTCATCATCGCCGTCGGCACACCGCCGCGTCCCAACGGCGAGGCCGACCTGAGCTATGTCGAAGATGTCGCCCGCACCATTGCCGAGGAGATCCGCTCTTACAAGCTCATCGTCGAAAAAAGCACGGTGCCGGTGCAGACCGGTGAATGGGTGGAGAGGACGGTGAGGCGCCACGCGCGCAAGGGTGTGGCGTTCGACGTGGCATCCAATCCCGAATTTTTGCGCGAAGGCAGCGCCGTGCAGGATTTCATGAATCCCGACCGCATCGTGATCGGCGTGGAATCAAAAAAGGCGGAAAAGATCCTGACGGACCTCTACCGGCCGCTGAAGGCGCCGATAGTCGTCACCGACATCAAGAGTGCCGAGATCATCAAGCACGCGTCCAACTCGTTCCTCGCCACAAAGATCTCCTTCATTAACGCGATCAGCCGTATCTGCGAGATCGCCAAGGCGGACGTGCAGAAGGTCGCCTTGGGCATGGGCCTCGACAAGCGCATCGGGAAAAGCTTTCTCAATCCGGGCATCGGTTTCGGAGGTTTCTGCTTCCCTAAGGACCTGAGCGCGTTCATCCGCATTTCGGAAAAGCTCGGGTATGATTTTCATCTCTTGAAGGCTGTGCAGGACATCAACGAGGACCAGAGGAAATTTTTCGTAAAAAAGATCGAGGACGCGATCTGGAACCTCAATCAGAAGACCATCGGTGTGCTGGGTCTCGCGTTCAAGCCGAACACCGATGACATGCGTTTTGCCCCGAGCCTGGACATCATCGCGGAGCTGCAGGCACACGGCGCGCGCATCAAGGCTTTCGATCCTCACGCGATGGGCAAGGCCCGCGGGCTGCTCAAGGATGTCGAGTACTGCAAGGACGCTTACGCGGCGTGCAAAGGCAGCGATTGCCTGGTGGTACTCACCGAGTGGGACGAGTTCAAGGAACTGGACCTGAAAAAAGTAAAAAAACTACTGAAACAGCCGGTGATCGTGGACGGCCGCAATCTCTACGACCCCGAGACCATGAAGACGCTGGGTTTCAGGTATTTTTCCATCGGAAGACCGAAAGGATGAGACGATGAGCGATCTAAAAGGAGTGATCTTGGCGGGCGGCCTGGGCAAACGCCTCGGCCCCCTCACGAAGATCACGAACAAGCATTTGCTGCCCGTGTACGACTGTCCGATGATCTATTATCCGCTTTCGTGCCTCGTCGAGGCCGGCGTCAAAGACATCCTCATCGTTACTGGCGGCCAGCATGCGGGAGAATTCCTGCGGCTTCTCGGCAACGGCCAGGCCTTCGGTCTCGACCACATCAACTACACCTACCAGGAAGGGGAGGGCGGCATCGCACAGGCCCTGGGCCTCGCCCATCATTTCGCCCATGGCAAGCGCCTCATCGTGGTGCTGGGCGACAACATCCTCGAACTCGGGATCCGCGCCTCGGTTGAAAATTTCAAGAAGCAGAAGTCCGGAGCGCGCGTGCTTTTGAAAGAGGTCGAGGACCCCGAGCGTTTCGGCGTGGCGACCCTGGAAGGGAAGCGTATTACCGAGATCGTGGAAAAACCCGCGAAGCCCAAGTCCAACCTCGCCGTCACGGGGATCTACATGTACGACGAGAAGGTTTTTGACATTATCGAGACGCTCAAGCCATCGAAACGCGGCGAGCTTGAGATCACTGACGTCAACAACGCGTATTTGAAAAAAGGTGAGCTCGAGTACGACGTTTTGAAAGGCTGGTGGACGGACAGTGGAACCTTCGATTCGCTGCTCAGGGCCAATCAACTCGTGGCGCAGAAACGGCAGGCTGAAAAAAAATGAAACGGCGCGTGCTCGTCACGGGAGGCGCCGGCTTCATCGGCTCTCACCTCATCCGGCTCTGGCTGCGCGAGGACTCGGCCGTCGAGATCGTCAATCTCGACAAGCTCACCTACTGCGGCGACCTATCGCGGCTGAAAGAGGCGCAGGCCGACCGGCGTTACCGTTTCGTGGAGGGGGACGTGGCGAACGCCTCCGATGTGGAGCGCGCGCTCGAGGGGTGCACGGATGTCGTGCACCTGGCCGCGGAAACGCATGTGGACAGGTCTCTCATCGATGCCCGCTCGTTCTTCGAGACCAATTTTTTCGGCACCTACATCCTGCTCGAGGCCATGCGCAAGGCTGGCCTTAGGCGCTTTCTCTACGTAAGCACCGATGAAGTGTACGGCAGCCGCGAAAAAGGTTTTTTCACGGAAAAAGACGCGCTACATCCATCTAGCCCCTATTCGGTGTCCAAGACGGCGGGGGACCTGCTGGCCAGCTCTTATGTGAAGACCTACGGCGTCGACGTCGTCATCACCCGCGGCGCAAATACCTACGGCCCTTATCAATACCCTGAAAAAGTCATACCGCTTTTTGTGTCCAACGCGCTTTCCAACACGCCGCTGCCTCTTTACGGCGACGGGCACCAGGTGCGCAACTGGATCTATGTGGAGGACCACGCGCGCGCCATCCTGCACGCGTTCAAAAAGGGCAAAACGGGTGAGATCTACAATATTTCGTCCGTGAACACCGTGCGCAACGTCGATCTGACGCTGAAACTCCTGAAAATACTCGGCAAGCCGCGCACGCTCGTGCAGAAAGTCAAGGATAGGCCAGGCCACGATAGGCGCTATGCGATACGCTCCGACAAGCTGAGACGTCTTGGATGGAAAGAAAGGTTTCCGTTCGAAAAGACTTTCGCCGAGACAGTGCTTTGGTACCGCGACCACGCCGACTGGTGGAAGGCGATCAAGGAAAAGAGAAAAGACTTTCAGGAGTACTACGCCAAGGCCTATGGCGACAAGGTAAAGGGTTGAAGCGGCGGTGAACCGGGGCACGGCCTGGTCAGGGAAGAAAATATTCGTGACAGGCGCCTCGGGCATGCTCGGCCGCTCGCTCTTGTCCCGTTTCGCGGGCGCGAAAGTTACCGGCGTATCGAGAACGCCGGGCGCAGGTCTAGCCGTCTGCGACCTGACCGACGCACGACGCACGGCGGAGTTGTTCGGTGAGCTGTCTCCCGAGCTTGTGCTGCATGCGGCGGCGTACTCCGATGTCGACGGCTGTGAACGCGACCCGCGCATGGCCCATGAGGCCAATGCGCTCGCGACCAAATACCTGTCGGACCTTTGCGCCTCGAGATCGGTGCCTTTTATTTACGTGAGCACGAACTACGTGTTCAGCGGACAGAAAGCATCTCCGTACGCCGAAGACGATGAAGTGTTTCCCGTGAACATTTACGGTCTCACCAAGCTCGAGGGCGAAGAGTTTGTGCGGCAAAAGCCCGGTCCCTGGGCCGTCGTGAGGACGAGCTGGCTTTTCGGAGCCGGCAATCCTAAAAATTTCGTGAACGCGGTTCTCGAGCGCCTGCGCCGTGAAAAAATGGTGCCGATACTGGCCGATCAGACGGATTCCCCGACCTATGTCGTGGACTTGAGCGAGGCTCTGGAGCGCGTGGCGGTGCGACTTTTGCAGGCCTCCTCCGAAAAACGCCCAGAGACAGGCGTCTATCACATCTGCAACCGCGGCCAGACGACGCGCCTGGAGATGGCACGCTGCATGAAAGAATGGTGCGGCCTCGAGAGCGTCCGTGTTGTCGAGGCGGAAAAAAAAGATATACCGGGGCGTCTAGCGGTGCGCCCGGCGTATTCGTCGCTGTCCAGCGCCTTGTATGAAAAGACTTTTTCGACGAAACTGCGTGACTGGAAAGAGGCCCTCCGCGAATACTTGAAGTCAGGTGGCTTATGCGTGTCCTGATCACCGGCATTACCGGTTTCGCCGGCGGCCATCTGGCCGCGTATCTTGCGGGGAAAAAAGGCGTACGGCTTTTTGGCACTCGCTATGGGGCGCCCCCGCAGACGGGGACTAAGGCCAAGGTTTTTAGATGTGATGTGAGGAGCCGTGCCGGTTTGCGGCGTGTTTTGCGCGAGGCAAGACCGGAGCGCGTGTTCCATCTAGCGGCGCAGGCATCTGTTCCGCGTTCGTGGAAAAACGCGGCCGAAACTTTCGACATCAACGTGACGGGCACGCTGAACCTTTTCGAAGAGCTGAAGACCCTCGGCCTCCGCGTGCGTGTACACATCGCGGGCTCTTCGCAGGAATACGCCGCGCTGGGTAAAAAAGCGATCACCGAGGACTGCGAGCTTAGGCCGTCGAGTCCGTATGCGGCGTCCAAGATCGCGCAGGAATTTGCGGCGTATCTCTATGAGCTGGGTGCCGGTATTCCGGTGGTACGGACGCGGGCGTTCAATCACACGGGGCCGGGCCAGCGCGAGGAATTCGTGGTGAGCACGCTGGCTTTGCAGGTGGCCCAGATCGAGGCGGGGCTGCGGCCGCCGGTGCTCGTGACCGGCAATCTCGCGAGCGTGCGGGACTTCACGGATGTGCGCGACGTGGTCCGAGCCTACTGGCTGGCGCTAGACAAAGGCGAGCCCGGGGAAGTGTACAATATTTGTTCGGGTGTCGGGCGTCGCATCGGGGACATCGTCGAGCACTATCATCGCCGTTCGCGGGTGAAATTCCGCGTGAAGCCGGACGCCGGGCGTATTCGTCCGCATGACGCCGCCCGCGTGCTCGGCTCGGCAGCCAAGCTGAGAAAGCGTACCGGCTGGCGGCCTGAAGTCCCGTTCCATTCGACGCTGGACGACGTGCTGGCTTACTGGAGAAAAAATGTTAAAAAGACTTCTCGATAAAATAGAGCGGCGAAAGGCAAAAGTGGCCGTGATAGGCCTGGGTTATGTCGGCCTGCCGCTAGCCGTCACTTTCAGCGAGCAGGGTTTCTCGGTGCTCGGCATCGACATCGATGAGAAAAAAGTCGCGCTCCTGAAGCGAGGGAAGTCGTATATCCTCGATGTGCCTGCGTCGCGTCTCCGCAAGGCGCTTGCCTCGAAAAAGCTTTCGTTCACGGTCGACTTTCACAAGCTTTCCACGGCCGACGCGGTCATCCTGTGCGTGCCGACGCCTCTCAGTAAAACGAAGGAACCGGATATTTCTTTTATCGTGAACGCGACGCGCATGGTCGCCAGTTTTCTCAAAAAAGCGCAGCTTGTGGTGCTTGAAAGCACGACTTACCCGGGCACCACCGAAGAGGTGATGCTACCCATGCTCGAGCGTTCGGGCCTGCGCGTCGAACGGGATTTTTTTCTCGCTTTTTCCCCCGAACGCGTGGACCCGGGCAACAAACAGTATTCCACGGAATCCATCCCAAAGGTGGTGGGAGGCGTAGGGCCTAATTCTTCCGCCGCGGCCCGTGCGCTTTATGGGGCCGTATTGCAATCCGTGGTGCCGGTGTCCTCGGCCAAAACGGCGGAAATGGTGAAACTGCTCGAGAACACTTTCCGCAGCGTGAACATCGGCCTCATCAATGAGATGGCCCTCTTGTCCAATCGTCTCGGCGTCGACATCTGGGAAGTCATTGCCGCGGCCAAGACCAAGCCTTTTGGCTTCATGCCGTTTTACCCCGGTCCCGGCATCGGCGGACACTGCCTGCCGATAGACCCGCTTTATCTGTCCTGGAAGTCGCGTCTGCATGGGTATGAGGCCAAGCTTATCGATCTGGCCTCGTCCATCAACGAAGCCATGCCGCTGTGGGTGGTGGAGCGTCTGATGATGCTGCTGAACCAGAAGGGCAGCGCTCTAAAAAAATCCCCGATACTCGTTCTCGGCGTGAGCTACAAGAAGAACATCAACGACACGCGCGAATCCCCCGCGCTCGAAGTTATCGAGGCGCTGATCAAAGAAGGCGCCGCGGTGAGCTATTCGGACCCGCATGTTCCCGCCCTCGAAATGGGCGCGCGGAGGATGCGTTCGCAGACACTCACGCCGGCGCTTCTAAAGAAACAGCAGTGCGTGGTGATCCTGACCGACCATTCGGCTTTTGATCCCGCCCTGATCGTGAAGCACGCGAAACTCGTCTTTGATACGCGCAATCACCTGCGCCGTTTCAAAGGCGCTCGGAACGTCTTTTTCTTATGAGCCTCCGTCTCCTGATCACCGGCGGGGCCGGTTTCATCGGTTCGCATCTTTGCGATCATTTCCTCCGGAAAGGCCACCGCGTGATCGCGCTCGACAATTTCATCACAGGCTCGCGCGGCAACCTCCGGCACCTGGAAGCGAACAGGCGCTTTTCTTTCATCCGTCACGATATTTCAAAGACCCTTCAGGTTCCCGGGCGCGTGGACGCGATTCTGCATTTCGCCTCACCGGCGAGTCCACCTGATTATCTGAAGCACCCGATACAGACGCTGAAAGTGGGTTCGCTGGGCACGCACAATGCGCTTGGCATCGCGAAAAAAAAGAAGGCCAAATTCCTTTTGGCTTCGACGAGCGAGGTCTACGGCGACCCGCAGGTGAGTCCTCAGAGCGAAAGCTATTGGGGACATGTGAACCCCGTCGGTCCGCGCGGGGTGTATGACGAGGCCAAGCGTTTCGCCGAGGCGATCACGCTCGCGTATCACCGGGAGCACGGCATCGACACGAAGATCGTGCGCATCTTCAACACCTACGGTCCGCGCATGCGCCCGGAAGACGGGCGAGTGATCCCCAATTTCATGACGCAGGCGCTTTTGGGTAAGCCGCTGACCGTGTACGGCGACGGAAGCCAGACACGCAGTTACTGCTATGTGGACGATCTCGTGGACGGGATACAGCGCGCCCTTTTTTCAAAGCTCAACACACCCGTTAATCTCGGCAACCCCAATGAACTCACGGTGATCCAGCTGGCGCGCCGCATCCGCAAGCTTTCAGGCTCAAAAAGCCGCATTGTTCACCGGCCTCTGCCGCAGGATGACCCGAAACTGCGCTGTCCCGATATCCGTCTCGCCAAAAAGGCACTGCAATGGTCCCCTAAGACCTCGCTCGAAATAGGCCTCGTGCTGACACTCGATTATTTCCGTTCGAAAGTTCCCGTCAAAAACACCTAATGCCGCGCGAGTTCCCGCAGCTTTCCATCGTGATGCCGGTTTTCAACGAGGAAAAACGCATCGTGGAAAGCCTGCGCCGCATCCACGCCTATCTTTCGCTGAAGAAGCTGGATTGGGAACTGCTGATCGTGAACGACGGCTCCAGCGATGACACGAACCGTCTCATCAGCGACTGGATGTCCCGGCATCTCGAGGTGAGAGTGCGGCTCATGAGCTCCGCACAGAACCGCGGCAAAGGGTACGCCGTGCGCTCCGGCATGCTGGCCGCAAAAGGGGAGCGCGTGCTATTGACAGACGCGGACCTTTCGGCGCCCATCAAGGAAATGGACAAGCTGCTCACGGTCCTGGATCAGGGCTTCGACGTGGCCGTCGGCTCGAGGGCTGTCCGTGAGAAAGGCTGCGATGTCCAGCAGACGCTGCGCCGGCGCATCGCTGGCCGCGTATTCAATTTTTTCGTCCAGGCGCTTGTGCTACGTGGCATCGGGGACACGCAGTGTGGCTTCAAGTGTTTCACGCGCGAAGCCGCCCAGAAACTTTTTCCCCTGCAGACTATTTATGGGTTCGCTTTCGACGTGGAGATCCTTTATCTCGCCAAACGGCAGAGTCTTCGCATCGCCGAAGTGCCGGTGATGTGGTGCGAGGGCCGCGAAAGCAAGATCCGTCTTTTCCGCGATTCCGCCGTGATGCTCGGCGAGCTTTTTCGGATCAAAAAAAACCACCGCTGACAGCCAAAGGCCTCGACATGCCCGATCACACGAATCGCCTCGCCGCCGAAAAAAGTCCCTATCTGCTTCAGCACGCCCACAATCCCGTCGATTGGTACCCCTGGGGCGACGAGGCGTTCGAGCGCGCCCGCCGCGACGACAAGCCCGTGATCCTCTCCGTCGGCTATTCCACCTGCCACTGGTGCCACGTGATGGAAGAGGAATCTTTTTCCGATCCGGAGATCGCGCAGGTGATGAACCGGCATTTCGTGAGCGTCAAAGTGGACCGGGAAGAGCGTCCCGACATCGACGCTGTTTACATGAACTATGTCATGGCCTCCACCGGCAGCGGCGGATGGCCGATGACGGTGCTTCTGACGCCTGACAAAAAACCGTTTTACGGCGGTACTTATTTTCCGCCGAAAGACCGCATGGGCATGCCTGGTTTTCAGACGCTGCTTCTCTCCGCGGCCGATGCCTGGCGTACGCGGAGATCCGAACTCATACAGTCGGCCGATACGGCGACGCGGCATTTGGAAAAGCACGAGGTCGCGGGTGAGCCGGCGGAACTGGGGGTGGACACGCTTGAAAACGCGTTCCTGCGCTACGAAGAGTCTTTCGACGCGGAGAATGGCGGGTTCGGCGGCGCGCCGAAATTCCCACGCAGCCACGCGCTGTCCTTCCTCTTCCGGCATTGGCGGCGGACGGGAGTCGCCAAGGCGCTCTCGATGGCCGAGACGACTCTGCGGAAAATGGACAACGGCGGCATGCACGACGCTTTGGGAGGAGGTTTTCACCGGTATTCCACTGACGCTTACTGGCGCGTGCCGCATTTTGAAAAGATGCTGTATGACCAGGCGCTTCTCGCGCGCACTTACGCCGAGGCGTATCAGATCACGAAGAACGAGCGCTATCGCCGCGTGACGCGCGACATCCTGGATTATGTACTGCGCGAGATGGTCGCGTCCGAAGGCGGTTTTTTTTCAGCCCAGGATGCGGACAGCGTGGATGCGGAAGGCCGGAAAAGGGAGGGGGCGTTCTATGTGTGGCGCAAAAAAGATATTCAAGACACCCTCGGCGTTTCCGAGGCTGACATTTTCTGCTTT
>CAZTBX010000069.1:0-9738 GCA_964612035.1 uncultured Planctomycetia bacterium | reverse complement strand
GAAGCTCTCACTTTGCGGATCGCTTCGCTGACCTTGCGAGTAGAGATCTTAGCCTTTTTAGCATAGGCCCGTGATTTGTAAACCAAGGCCTGAGCGGTCGCTAATGAAGGCGCTTCAAGCTTCTTTAAAACAACGGTATCGCCGTTAGCCACTACGACAAAACGAACACCTTCTTCGAGGTGCAATCTTTCGCGCACAGCCAGAGGTAGCACGATCTGCCCTTTTGACGACAGGCGAGTCACTTCAATTTTTTCCATTAGACACCCCCCTATTTACCGTATCTTACTAGTAAGATTACACGATAAATCACTTGCCGTCAATGCCCTTTTTCCCGCCGGACGGCGTCCGGTAAGTTACTAACCTGTCCCTTTGGTAAGCGGTACCGTTCTATGGCATAAAAATAACCCAGCCAGCGGCATTTCGGCTGATCCAGCGGGGAGCAAGTATTTAGAGTATACACAAAATCCCTCTGATACGCAATGTCGCCAAAGGCTGATGCTTCTACCTAACTAGACGACAGAGGCCCCTATTTCCGTGCACTAAATATACAGATTTTGTCTATCGACTAACGGCGGGTAACTGTATAAGCCAAATATAAATAAATGAAAAGATCCCCAGAATAAGAACTGCCAGCCCCATAATGCGTGTGTTTCTTATCTCCTTTTTCATGGAGATGGGTTCTATCTTCCAATTAAAGGGTCGATAAATGGCTATTTGCATATCGATGATCTTTCGTGGTTTCCAGGCAACCAACGCTCCCAACGCGATCGCCATAACCACTACCGTGAGCCGTAAACAATACGAGCATATCATTCCGCTGGAACAGAAACATTTCGCAAACAAATTTGGCAACGAACAGTTCACTTATTCTCCCTCAGCGTCTTGATCGTCTAACAAGTCCTCTTGGGACGGGGGCCGATATACGGTATAGGTATTAATGAGAATCTTCAGTACACTCCGAAGCTTCCATTAGCCAACTAATACCGAATCCGGTTAAATTTTCTTTCTGTATGTTAGCGTCTAAGTTTCTTACCGCCTCATATGAAAGGTAGCGCACTACTTTATCGAGCTGTAAATAATTGTTGGAAAAGGTTGGGCGGCGGAGCTGTTCAAATACTTTTAATCGCCTCATCTTCTCAGCAACAATAAAGAGAGGATAGTTTGAGTTTGGGGCAAGTGCTTTAAGGTCCGATAATCGAAGAATCCCTGAATAAATCGAAGTAGAATGCTCGATCTCAAATGCAGCTTTTATAGAAAGGCCCAGCTTCCAAACCGTATCTATATTTTTAATATAACTTGGTATATCAAGCGCCTCATGAAATTCTTGTATAACATGATCTCTGAAATGCTGACCTTGAAAATCACGACCTTGATCGGCGGGAGGCACCCAGACATCAAAGTGGGACGCATTGCCCAAACGGATGAGACGCCACTGCATTTCATCATGCTCGGTTGGAGCCTTGTCGATTTTTTCCTCAAGAAATTCGGTAACCCTATTTGCCTTAGCCGGCGGCATAACTTCTTCTAGCTCTCGTCCATCTTGGAGCTTCTGAAGCAGCGAAATTAGGTCTCCATAGGATGAAAGAAGGCGATCCGTTTTCTCTTGATCGATTAGTGAAAAACCTCGAGGAAAAAATGATTCTTTATAACCAATATATTTGTTAAGTGTAGATAATTGAACATTAGTCTCAACGTCATTAATTAGGAAATACAGGTATTCCCAGGTCTTGCCTTCGCTGTCACTGTTCCAATAGTGGCGTGCCAGAGGTGCTGATCGTGCTTTCATGGCCACTTCGGAAACAAGAATAATTCGTCCGCTTCGGTAGATGAGAACATAATCACCCGGCTCCATCACTTCCCATGTGCGAATATTGCCTGAGCCTGGCACGGCACCCCAAACAGCAAAAGGCTGTCCGTGATAATAGGATTTAAGTTTATTGGATTCTTCTGAGGCTAAATACTGAGCGGCTTCTTGGACAGTTCTTTTCTGCTTAATGGTGTCATAGTAGTGTTTGTCGGTGTCGTGTCCACCACTTGCTACTACAAAAAATATTTTGCGTTTATTTGTCATTTTTATCGCCGGCGTCTTAACCCCTAGCTTTCAAAAATATGCTATCGCGATGGTATTCAAGGTATTGAGCTTGCGTGCGCGTAAATGTACCAACATTATACTCTTGGCTTCTTGGAACACCCATCTTAATGAGAGCCGCTCGATGCGCTGTTGATGACACTAAGAGCACCCCATTGTTTCGAAATGAGATATACCCGTTATCAAAAAGATGGTCGATGCTAGGCGTTAGAAGTAAGCCATTTTCGCCATCGAGGCGCTCCTTATTGTCTGATACGCGCCAGGGCTTGATGTGGCTTGCGACTAGATGCGCGCGCTCCTGAACGTGAGTAATACGACAGCATGTTTCGATACGACTGACACGCTTACGAAACTCGCCCTGACCACGGCGGGAAATAATGACCTGCTTTTTCTCGGTCTCGGTGAGAGCATGGTCCTTCTCAATTTTCTCAATTTGGGCGCTATCCCATTGACGTAACATTTCTTCATTGGGTGCCCGACCGACTCTCCAGTCTTCTGGGTTCAATACAATGACAGCGCGTTGAGCAATAAAGGGCTGCGCCTGATCTCCGAGCAAACTAAGTAATGCCCGTCCAAATTCTCTGGAAATTTCGGCAAGATATATCTGATTTCCATCCCCGCTTGGTTGAATCGGAGAATATTTTTTCGGCAAAAGCGGCGCTAAGAGCTTTATATGCGCTCGTGGCTCGATGGGGTTTTTAAGAATTTGGAAGGAGACATCCACGCGCCAGCCAATCTGGCTCCAATTTGCGCCGGTACTACCAAATTCATCAGGTTTTGGGCAAGTGTAGGTCGAGCTAAGCGCGAATCCGAGCGCCATGATCTTTCGCTGACGAAATGAAAAAACGAGATCCCCACAGGAGATCTCGCGCATGTTTTCGTAGTAGTGATTGACCGATCCGTTGCTATTGGCTTTGGGAGACCAGAGATACCCGCCAGGTACCTCATGCTGATAGGTTTGGTTTTGATTCACCCACCAATAGCGCAACAATTACCTCCGCCATTCTACCGAACCCCCTCCCACACGGGGTTTACTTGCTCAATATCATAATGTATACTTCAATTATTATAGATACTTATTAAAAATAACTATTAATTAGGAGGGCTGACCATGTCAGCCATTACAAACATAGATCTGGAAGGCCTGGCCCGGAAAAGAAGGGTGAGGGCTCTCCATAAGTGGTTTGCCGCAGTGCAGCGTAATGCCACCAAGCCTGTGCTATTACAGGCTGACAATAGTCCCAAATACTCTTAAAGTCTTATCTTCCCGTCTTAAAAAAACGCGTACTCGCGTCCACTCTCGCCTTTCGGGTCAGACTCCTTCTCCTATACCTGACAGCTTTTTTCTTAGGCTTCTTCCCCACCTTTTTCTCTTCGACCTTGGGCGCGACGCTCTCAATATCAGGAATGGAGGGCGGGACCATCTCGTATCGGAATAGGTCCCCGCGCCTCAAATTCAGATCCGGTTTTACGGCCAAAAGAGCCGTCAGGATCTTGGACTGGATATTCGGCGTCAGGCGGCGGCCTCTACGGCCTTTTTGGACCATCTTGAAGCTGAGCTGTTGGGTGGAGGCGTGGACGAGATCGGCGTTGGTGAGCCCAAGCCGCGTCATCAACGCGTCGAACGGCTGGGGGATATTTTCATTTTCCATGCGGTTTTGAGCCGGGGAACTGAGGCCGGCCGCTGGTGTGACGGGCCGAGTCCTCGTAAACATGCCGCTTTTTACCGGCAAGGCTTGAGTGGGAAAATTTCTCGGTCGTTACCTCGGGATGGCTTGTGACTTTTAAGGATATTTTCATCAGCCTCTCGATCGCGCGGATATCCCCGCCCTCATGGGGCGTCGCGAACGAGATGGCGTGACCTTTGAGGCCGGCCCGGCCCGTGCGTCCGATGCGATGCACGTAATTTTCAGCGTCGTCGGGAAGGTCATAATTGACCACGAGCTCGATCTCCTTTACGTCAATGCCGCGTGCCGCGATATCCGTCGCGACTAAAATACGGTACAGGCCCGTTTTAAATCCTTGGAGCGCGTGGCGGCGCTGGCCCTGCGTGCGGTCAGAATGAAGCTCATTCACTTTGTGGTCCATCTGGCGCAGCGCTTCCGTGAGTTTCCAGGTGCTGGCTTTCGTGCGCGTGAAGATCAGAACGGTCCCGTGATATTGTCCGAGAATTTTTCCGAGAAGCTTGAGCTTGGATTCCTGTCGGACGATAAAAAGTTCCTGGACGATCTTTTCCGGCGCCGCTCCCGAAGGGGCGACTTCGACCTGGATCGGAAGCTTCATATAAAGTGAGGCGAGTTTTAGGATCTCTTCGGGCATCGTCGCCGAAAAAAAGAGAGTCTGCCGTTCTTTGGGCAGATACTTGGCCAAACGCTGTATCTGCGGCGCGAAACCCATGTCGAGCATGCGGTCTGCCTCATCCAGCACCACCATCTTTAGATCGGATGAGTCCATGGTTTTTTGTTCGAGATGATCCAGGAGTCTGCCCGGCGTGGCGATGATCACGCGTATCGTTTCTTTGCGGAGGAGCTTTACCTGCATGTCCATGTCCATTCCGCCGATGACGATCACGGATCGAATATTAAAAGGATTCCCCAGTTTTCTAAGCGTGGCGTCCACCTGCAGAGCCAGCTCACGCGTCGGCACAAGGATCAGCGCGCGGCCGGGTCCCTGCAACAGGCGCTGGATCATCGGGATCCCAAACGCGAGCGTTTTGCCGGTACCCGTCTGAGCGATCCCTAGAACATCCTTCCCTAGGACCGCGAGCGGGATGGCTTTGAGCTGGATCGGCGTCGGAATTTTAAATTGCATCCCGTCGATAACATCCAGGATCCCCGGCGTGATCCCGAGATCATAAAAATTTGACTGCATGGCTTCAGGTGAGCGTCATTAGCAAGCGGGTGTCGAGGGTGGGTCCCCGTTCGCCGGGCACGCGAACTTAGGCTCCTTTAGACTCCCTATGCACGTCCATCCCCGCTTTGGCCTTCTGCATGGACTCGCCGATGGAGTTGAAGAAGCCACCGATAGAGTTACCTATCGCGCTAAAAGTCCCCGCCACCCCTGAGCGCTCGGACTCCCGCGTCACAAAATCATCCCCCGCGAACGCTGAACTTGCCAAAGCCATGAACAGAACGAACACTGCGACTTTTTTCATTAAGGACCCCCTAGAGTGGTTGGTTAAGCGATAGGTTAACTCAGAAAAATCTGGCTGTAAAGAAGATTTGTTGCACGGAAAGTGTGGCCCCTCTGTCGTCCTGTTAGGTATAGGGGGTGTCTTATGTCTAAAACCAAGGCCATTACTGTATCGTCTTTCCTATCGCACGAAGTCATTGTGAGGAAGATATATCTGGTTCGAGGCGAGAAGGTGATGCTAGATAGGGATTTGGCCGAGCTTTACGAGGTGGAAACCAGGACCCTAAACCAGGCCGTACGCCGAAATCTAGGCCGTTTTCCTTCGGATTTTATGTTTACACTAACCCGTCAGGAGATCCGGAACATATCACAATTTGTGATAAGTCTAAAACACGCCCCAAGCGTGTTTGCCTTCACGGAGAAGGGTGTAGCCATGCTTTCGAGCGTCTTGAACAGTAAGAAAGCCATTCGCGTGAACATCGAGATCATTCGGACATTTGCTCTGCTTCGTGAATACATCCTTTCCCACAAGGACCTTCAAAAGAAAATGGAAGAAATGCAAAGACGATACGATGATCAGTTTCGGAACGTATTTGACGCTATAAGAGAGCTTGAAGGTCCGATCAAAACTAAAAGAGGTCGGCGCATAGGATTTCATGCATGTCCTTAAAAATCAAAAACTTGCAATCTTGAGGTCACAAATTGTGACCTCAAGTTGGGGTGGGACGCCCCAGAAATTAGGAGAGGTACGCCCTCAGCATCCAGGCCATTTTCTCGTGCTGTTCCATGAGGCCTGTGAGGAAATCGGCGGTGCCGGCATCGTGATATTCGTCCGTGCAGGCATCGACATCTTTTCTGAGAGAGTGGATGAGCGCTTCGTGGTCGGCCAAAAGCGACTTCAACATGTGCTTGGAGTCCGTAGAACTGCTTTTGTCCTCTTTCAGGCGCGTCTCTTTCAGGAATTCGGCAAGCGAGCCGAGAGAGCGGCCGCCGAGAGCGCGGGCGCGTTCGGCGACATCGTCAATGACGATATTGAGCTCGGTGTACTGCGCTTCAAAAAATTTGTGCAGTTCGCTGAAGTCAGGCCCGGTGATATTCCAATGATAATTGCGCGTCTTCGTGTACAGGACATACTCGTCCGACAACACGCGATCCAAGATCTTGAGGCAACCCTGTTTTTCCTTGTCACTCAATCCGATATTGGTTTTCATGGTGGCTCCCTTTTTATCTTAAGTTATCTGATGATCCTAAAAGTGTCAGTGATGGGCGTCACGCGACGAGAAGTAATGAAAAGCGCTCCAAAGCGTAATGGCCACGACGGCTATCATGCCAAAGCGGATGAGTGCCAGGGCCGGCGCCGTCCAGCCGGCGTCCCACCAGGGCATTTCGCGGGCAACGAGGTAAAGGAGGACGAGGATGATGTACACGATATGGAACACCGTCTTTTGCTTTCCGGGAGTCGCGGCCGATACATCACTTTTTTTGGAGACAACGAATCGAAAGCCCGTCATGACCAGGTCTCGCGCGAACACGATGAACACCAGCACCATCGGCACTAGGCCTAGGAAAGCGAAACCAAAGAACGCCGCGAGGATGAGGATCTTGTCGGCGATGGGGTCCATCCACTTGCCGAACACCGTGATCTCCCCTCTCGCGCGCGCGACGCGGCCGTCCCAGTAGTCCGTCAGCGCCGCGAGAACGAACGAGGCGAGAGCCAGCACTTTGGGGGTGTGGCCCGCTTCGAATAGAAAATAAATGAAGAACGCGGCGAATATCAGCCGCGAGCAGGTGAGGAGGTTCGACCAGTTCATCCCTTTTAGACGGCCGATCCGATGAGGTCGTATTCGAGCGAATCCGTCACTTTCACATCGACGAATTCCCCGGGTTTCAAGGCGCGCTCGGAGCTTACGATGACCTGGCAGTCCACTTCCGGCGCGTCCGCTTCCGTGCGGCCGTGGTACACGTTTTTTTCGCCAGACTTTTCATCGATGAGGACGGAAAGGGTTTGGCCGACGCGGGCGTGGTTCAGCTCGCTCGATATCTCCTGCTGAAGCTCCATCACGGCCTTGAAGCGCTGTTCTTTCAGCTCGGCGGGGATCTGGTCCGGCATGCCGTAGGCGCGGGCACCCTCCTCCTCGGAGAACTTGAAAGCGCCGAGGCGCTCAAAGCGGGCGTCTTTTAAGAACGAAAGCAGGTCCTGAAACTCTTCCTCGGTTTCACCGGGGAAACCCACGATCACCGTTGTGCGCAGTGTCACACCGGGTATCTTTTCGCGAAGGCGCCTCATCCCCCATTCCATGTGAGCGCGCGTGACGCCGCGGTTCATGCGCTTCAGCATGGCATCGTGGCTGTGCTCGATGGGAAAATCGACATAGCGGCACAGGCCGTGCGACGCGGCCATGGCGTCGATGAGCTCCTCGTTCACGTGGCCGGGATGCGCGTACAAGAGACGCAGCCAGGGAACGGCCTTCAAGTCGGCGATGCGCCTGAGAAGCGTCGGAAGCTGAAAGGTCTGGTCCAGGTCATAACCGAAAGCGGCCGTGTCCTGGCCGATGAGGTCGATCTCTGAAATTTTTCTCTCAGCCGTGATGCGGCGTATCTCCTCGAGGATGGACTCGATGCTGCGCGAGCGATGCGGCCCCTTCATACGCGGGATGACGCAGTAAGAGCAGGCATTGATACAGCCCTCGGAGATCTTCACATACGCGTAATGCTCGGGTGTGAGCGTGTAGCGCGGGGTACTTTCATCGAGAAGATAACGCGGCTTGGCTTTGACCTCGAAAACTTTTTCTTTTTTCTTCAAGGGTGCCAGTACGGCCGCGAGGTCCGCGTAATTGTTGGTGCCCACGATGGCGTCGACCTCGGCCATTTCTTTTTGGATCTCCGCGCCGTGGCGCTGGGCGAGACAGCCGAGCACGACGACGGCCGAGAGCTTGCCCTTTTTCTTCATCTCGCAGAGCTCGAGGATGGTCTCAATGGACTCGGCCTTGGCCTCTTCGATGAAACCGCAGGTGTTCACGATCGCGATATCCGCCTTGGACACGTCTTTCACGATGGTGTAGCCTTCTTTTTTCAGGCCACCGAGAGCCACCTCGGAATCGACGAGTGTGCGGGAACAACCTAGACTGACTAAAGCGACTTTCAAGAGGAAGCGCGAACGCCCTGCCGGGAAATGATGATCTTTTTGACCGCGCCTTTACCGGGCGAGCCGATGGACATGCCGTTCACGGCCAGCATCATGTTGGAAGCGTTGCCGGACCAGACTTCGATGGAGTTCTTGGCGCTCCAGGACTCCGCGGCGCCTTTTTTCAACAGGCCCTGGAACAGCACTTTTTCATCACAGGTGATCTTGAGCCACACGGTGTCCAACGCCCGCATGCCTAGCTTGATCGGGGCATTGGAAGCGATCTTGGGGAAATTGCCGTCTTCGGTGCTGCGCAGCCAGTCCGAAGTTTTTTTGATATCGGCTTTCACGGGAGCCACGGTCTTCTTAGGCGGCGCGACGGACTTTGCGGGCGCGTGCTTCACCATATAAATGCCGAGGCCGAACAATAAAAGCAGCGCCGCCGACGCGGCGCCTATGAGCAGTGTCATGTTCCTGTCCCCGGCGGCGCCGATCAGCGCAACTGGCCTCTGATCCACGGGACGGATGAAAAGGATCTGCTCGGGGTCCTTCGCCCCCTCTTTCTCGTAGGCGGAGAGTATCTCCGCCGTGTTCATCTCGAGGAATTCGGAGTAGCTTTTTAAGAAGCTTTTCGCGAAAAGCGGGCTCGGGAGCTTGTCGAACTTGTCCTCTTCGAGAAGCTGCAGCACGCGCGGATGGATCTTGATGCGGCCGTGCACATCCTCGAACGACAGCGTTTTTTTCATGCGCGCGTCTTTCAGTTGGGCGCCGATAGAGTTTTGGCTCATGCCTTTTCCGTCTCTTCTTTTACTTCTTTGCGGTCTTTGGGCCTGTTGGGCATCTCGATCAGGATCTCACGCGGCTTGGCCCCGCGATACGGGCCGACGACGCCGTCCTCCTCCATCATGTCCATGAGCCGCGCCGCCCGGCTGTAGCCGAGGTTGAAACGCCGCTGGAGCATGGTGACGGAGGCGCGGCGCGTCTGGACCACCATCCGGGCCGCTTCGTCATAGAGCTCATCCCGGTGGGCCGTCCCCGTCATCTGCTTCTCCTGTTCCTGAAGGATCTCCTCGTGATACGCGGGCGGGCGCTGCGAACGGATGAACTGGGCGAGGCGTTCAATTTCTTTGTCCTGAATGTAGCTCGACTGCCCCCGGATCGGCTTCGGGACGCCGGGCTTGAGGAACAACATGTCCCCCCGCCCGATCAGCTTGTCTGCGCCGTTCGCATCGAGGACGGTGCGGGAATCGACGCGGCTGGCCACTTTAAAGGAGATCCTGGCCGGAAAATTCGCCTTGATGACACCGGTTAAGACATCGACCGAAGGCCGTTGGGTGGCGAGGATCATGTGGATCCCGACGGCGCGCGATAATTGGGCCAGGCGCGTGATGGC
>CAZTBX010000068.1:0-22656 GCA_964612035.1 uncultured Planctomycetia bacterium | reverse complement strand
ATACTGCCGGTCCCCTTGCTCGGGTCAAATATCGCATCCACGCCCAGGTATTTCAGATAAGGGCCGTCGTCTCCTGTGATCCCGCCGATGATGATCTTGGCCTGAGAATCGGATTTTTTCAGTTCCGCGACCAAATCTCTCACAAAATGGAGCATCATGCCCGAGAGACTGCTGATAGCGATGAAATCAACATCCTCATCAGTCGCCGCCTTGGCGATCGACTGGGGAGTTTGCCGATAACCGCCCACGATGACTTCGAGCCCCGCGTCTCTGAACGCGGCCGTCACAAAGTTGATGCCGCGGTCATGGCCGTCTAAGCCCGGCTTGCCGACCAATACACGGATCTTTTTCGCACTCTTGATGCTTTGCACGGGCACGTGGGTCTTAGAAGAAGCTGGAGGTAACAGGCTTTTTTCGTAATCTCCGAACACGGACCTCAAGACATCCATCATCTCGCCCACAGTGGCTTCCGCGAGCGCAGCGTCGATAAGATAAGGCATTAGGTTTTCGTTCTTCTCCGCGGCTTGCCGCACAGCGGCGAGAGTGGCTTCGACCTCGCTGTTATCCCTTTCCGCAAAAAGCCGTTCAAGGCCTTGAAGAATCTTTTCTCTTCGCTGGTCGTAAGCACGCATTTTTTGGGTAAGCGATTCTTCGGTAACAACCGGCTCCGGCATAGGAGACGCTTGCGTACCAGGTTTGGGTCTGCTTTCAACGGCCAAGCGTTTTTCCCTGAGCGTCCCTTTTAACACGACCTGTTCCTGGATCGCGTTGCGGATAAATCCTGTCACCACATCCTCGCCTTCGCTCTCTCCCGCCCGATCCACCGCTTCCTCACGCTGGACCATGACTTTTTGGATCAACGCGAATGCTTCTTTTTCAATTTCGTCGGTGAGAGTTTCGACTTCCTCAGCCGCATTGTCCAGGGGACCGAGCTTTATCACGACCTGCTCATGAATGGCTGCCCTCACTTCATTTTCATCAGCCGTCGTCCACTCCCTTGGCTGGCCGTTTTCGTCGCGGAACTTCATCTCGGAGCGGATAAGCTTGAACGTCTCCCGCTCGAGCAGAGCAACGTGTTTCTTGAGAAGTTCTGACCCGTCCTGGCTCAGAGGATCCACCGGCAGATCGTCTCCCAAGACTTTTCTCAAGACATCATGGGATTTCAGCGCAACGCTCAGGGCGTGCTGTGACGGCAGGTTGGTCGCTTCGTCGTAGGCGTCCAGGTGCAAAGTTTGTGTACCCCCGTAAACCGCCGCCATCCCCTCGAAAAGGATACGGGCAACGTTCAACATCTCTTGAAGACCGGTGGTATCGCTTCTTAATGGAACGCCGGAGGTCTGACTGTGAAAGCGAAGTTTCAGCGCCTTCTGTTTGTCATCGTCGGTGGCTCCGAGGATATGGCGGTCGATCTTGGCCGAAAGACGGCGGGCCGCTCGGAACTTCGCGACTTCACGCACAAAACTTTCGCCTGTCTCATCGAAAAGCATGGAATCAAAGAAATAAGAGAACTGCTCGAGGAGTGCGTTGACCGTGGTGTCGTCCCCTTTACGGCGGTTCTTGAAAAAGGACTGGGCGTAGAGGATCTTGTTGAGCAGTGTGAAGGCGACTTCCTGCACATCCGAGGCGCCGGCCTCGCGCATGTGATAGCCGCTGACGGATATGGCGTTCCACCGCTCGAGATGCTTCGCGTTCCACTCAAGCATGTCATTGAGCAGTCTTTCGGAGCCCTTTGCGGAAATGCCAAAATTGTTCCTCGTGGTCCGTTCCTTGTTGTTGTCGTTCTGCACGGTGCCACGCAGGCGGTCTTTCGCGATCTTCAGGGCATCGTCCTTGGTTCTGCCTTCCTTCATCAGGCGCCTCACGGCCACGGCGATGTACATCGCCAGCACCGGTGCGGCCGAAGCGTTGATGGTCATGGAGGTAGAGACTTTTTCGGAAAGAATATCGATGCCATTGAACAGCGTTTCCATGTCGCGGACAGAATCGACGGGAGCCCCTTCGGTCCCGATGTTGTAAAGAGCGGCGGGATGATTCGAATTAAGACCTATCTGCGTCGCGTTTTGGAAAGCGAGACTGAGATTGACCGGCAGGCCGTCGGCCTCGGCCTTTTTTTGGATCTGGAGATATCTTGCATTGGTGTCTTCGGCTGTGTTGTCTCCAACATATTGACGGTCCCGATAGATCCCTTTTTGGAACGTCGGAAAAATGCCCCGTGTGAAAGGATACTCACCGGCTTTTTCGTCACGGCGGACATCAACCTCGGCTAATGACGGTGTCTTGGACCAATCCATTTTCGCCAGCCGAGCCCCGGATTCAGAGGACAGAGGACGGACGACAGAGAGCCGCGCGCCGGACGGCTGAATAAGCGCGATAAAAATATCAGCCACGTTGGTTCCCGTAGGCCCTGTCAAAATGACGTCCCCTATCAGGCCGTCTCCGGCAGGTTTTCGATTTTTCCCCACTTTTTCAAAAAAAGTAGCCGAATCAAATCGCCTCAGATGATCATCGGAATTTAGGTTCATTGTTCTTGATTTTGCGATCGTTTTTGCGCTAGCGACGGCTCCTGCGTAACGCGATGCCCCGTCAATGCCGTCGGTCCCTTCAGAAAGGAACAACGCATTGCCCCATCCATTTTTTTCAAGGCCCTGGGCCACTAACAAAGCAAGATGGGAATTCCTTCCGCCGGAAGAACCGGGGAATTCCAGGAACCGGGCCAAAACCGGAAACAGCCTGAGAAACAATCGAACGATCTTCTCTTTCAGCGTAAGCTGGATGTTAATCAATACCGTCGTTTCACCCCCGCCGATGATAGCGATTTTTTTTTGCGACTGGACGGCTTCGCCTATCTGCTCAAGTATCGTGTAGGCCGCATTCTCAACCCGCCCTTTCACAACTTCGGGCATCACAATGACTTCATACCCCATCTCCTCCGCTGTTTCTTTAACGCGTTGCATAGCGGCTTGATTATTTGCAAGCATGATGTATTGGTCATTTTTGAAGATCGGATCCAAACCACCGGCCATTCCGCTGCGCCATCGTTCTTTTATCGCTTTTGCAAGATATTCCTTCACTCGTACGGGAATTTTATCGAGCAAACCGTAACTTTCCAACTCTCGCCACGCCGTGTGATAACTTGTCGTGCTGTTGTAAACGGTCGGTCCTGAGGCGATCACTTGAGGATCGTCTTCATGGGTGGGGACATCGGAAAGCGCAAGTGTGATGAATGCTTTCGCGTTCTTTCCTTTGACGCGAAGGCGGCTCGCCTTGATCTGCTCAAGCATCGATCGTATGCTGTTGATCTGGCCAATGTTCAGGTGATGACTCAAAAGGACTTTCGTCGTCTCCTGAATATCCTGGAGCGTCAGGCCTTCGGCCGGCGCGCCGGTCAACGCCGAGCCGCCGCCCGTGATCGCGGCGATGACGAGATCATCCGGGCCCGCTTTTTCCACGATCTCGATCATGCGGCGCACGCCTGGAACACCCTCTTCTGTGGGAGTCGGATGCCCGGCCTTGAGGACATGGATGTTACCGATCTCCACATTGCGAAGGGCGTTCACTTGTCCCTCGGTGATCTTTTCCCCTAGAATTTCATGAAGAGCCAGAGCGATCTGGTCAGCCGCCTTGCCCATGCCGACGACATAAATATTTTTCACGATTTTCAAATCATAGATCTTACCGCTGACAGTCAGCGCTTTCGTCGAGGCGTCATATTGGACGAATTTCTTGGTGGCCCCGTAAGGATCGACACGCTTTACTGCCTCGGCGGCCATGCGGCGTATTTCGAACTCCTCATGCGCGATATCGGGAATAAGATTTTTCGGCGAGCCGCCTCTCAGGAACGCCAAAAGGTTCTGGATCATGATCTTCTGCATCGCCAGACGCACGAGAGTCACCGCGCTGCCGGTATGCCCCGTCACAAAAACATTGGGCAGCTCCGCAAGGCCGAGATGCGTATTCTTGGTCTCATCCGTGAGAACGTCGAGCATTGCCTGAACCAGCGGATGGCTATTCATGTACGCCATGAGATCGTCTTCTTTGACAACGGGACCGCGCGAGGTATTGATGATGATCGCCTTCTCATCTTCGATGCGCTCGAGGTCTTCGGTACGAACGAACTGTTTGGTCTCATCGTTGAGAGTCGTTAGAAAAGTGAGGACGTGCGCCCGCTTGAAAACTTCTTCTTTGGAAGCGCTTTGGATCTTGCCCGGCTCTATCTCATGGGCTCGGTGGAATCTCTCCTGAAGGAGGTTAAGGTCGTCAATGATCGGCTGATAGGGTTGTTTTTCGTTATAAAGAACCGGCATGCCGAGAGCGATAGCCCGTTTGGCGACGGCCGAGCCAATGCGTCCGAGACCGAATATCCCCATAGTCTTGCCCCAGAGAGAATTCCTCGTGATGTCCACCCCTTTTAGGACTTTGAACCGAGAGGCGTCGATCAGTTTTCCCTTCCTATTTTTTTCATCGACCTGGACACCGCTGTGAGGAGCATTGATCACATAGTCCGAGTGCGCTAAAAGCTCATCGAGAGACGCATATTCGAGGCCGAGCAGTTTTTCGTCCTCTCCGGACAGCCTATGCGGGGCGAAGTACCGGATTGTTTTGACCTCATGGGCCTTCGCTATTTCTACGAGTCGGAGAGCAATGTCATTGGCGCCGATGATGCCGAGAGAGGTCTTGATGCCGATAGACTCATCCGAGCCCAGTTGATTATGTGGCACCGTCGCTTCAGACCCGACCCCACAGCGTAAAAATTTCTTGAGTCTCACGAGAAGTTTCATGTCATCGAGGCGCAGTGTCTCGCGTAGGAGAAGGCCCCAGAGCATTTGTGTCACGGCTTCCTGATTACTTTCGTTGGATAGGCGCTCGAGTGTGCGGTCGCTTGTCTCTCTTTTTTTCATTTTGCTAACATTTTCAGATAGATGAAATTCGCGGTCCAGCGCAAAAGCGATATTCATCTCAGCCATTGCCGTCGTGAGAGGCCCCGGAGCGTTCGTCACTATGATCCCCCGGCGATTGGCTTCCTTGATATCGATATTGTTGTAACCTGTGCCCCAAGAAGTAATCGCCCTTAGTCTCGGCGATGCCTCCATGATGTCTTTATTGATGGACAGATTCACGAACGGAACGATGATCTCGTAATTTCCGAGCTGCACGGCTTCTAACAACTGTTTCTGATCAAAAGCCTTCCAGTTTTCACCGTCTGTCGAAGTGATCTCGGAATCCATGTGCAGAACGTCATAATCCAAATTTTGCGCGTGAAATTCATCGATGGCCCGGCGATCGATCGGATCGATGATGAGGATCTTGGCGGTGGGGTTTTGGGTCCGGCGTGAAATAAATTTCGCTCCGGCAATGGTCTGGATGAATTCCCCATCCCGCAGCTCAACCTTGGTCTCGGCCAGCCGGGCGCCTTTTGGCTCCTTTTTAAGTTGGATCGTCGTTTGTGCCGACGCAAGGCGCGCGATGGGAATGCGTAGCGGCGACGCGCTCACGTAATTTAAGCCAGCGCGAATAAATAGGTCGATGGAACCAGGTTCACCGCCGTGCTCACCGCAGATCCCGATGTCCAAGTCCGGCTTCGCCGACCGGCCGTCCTGAACAGCGATCTGGATCAAGCGGTAAACGGCCGTGTCGTCCAATTTCTGTGTCGGATCGGCCTTGAAGACACCGCGCTCGAGATAAAATTGTAAAAAGGATTTGGCCGCGTCATCACGGCTCATGCCCATGGTGTACTGCGTGAGATCGTTGGTCCCGAACGAAAAGAAATCCGCTTCTTTGGCGATCGCCGCGGCGGTCAAAGCGGCTGATGGGACTTCGATCATGGTGCCGATCTGGATGTCGCGGTCTTTTTCCGCGACGCCTTCTCTTTCAAAGGTATCTTTGGCGACCTCTTGAATGATCTTTTTCGCGATAACGAACTCTTCAACCTTGGACACGTTGGGGACCATGATTTTCAATTTCGTCTTGATCCCTTGTTTCAAATTGTTCGCGTAGGCCTCGATCATGGCCTGGGCCTGCATCCTCAGGATCGAAGGATTGAGGATTAAAAGACGCACGCCGCGGCTACCAAGCATGGGATTGATCTCGTGGGTGGACTCGATGCGCTTTTTGATCTCATCAGCGCTGACGCCGATCTTTGCGGCGATGGTGTCGACCACTTCGGAATCGTCCGGGTTGGGCATGAATTCATGCATCGGAGGATCAAGCAGGCGGATGGTCACCGGCAGTCCTTGCATCGCTTTCAAGATCCCTTCAAAATCTTTTCTCTGCATCGCGGCGATCTCTTTGAGAATGTTTGCGCGCTCGACACTGCCTTCCTTGGCCAGGAACATTGCCTGAACTGTCAGAAGTCGTTTTTCTTGAACGACCCCTTCTTTATCCTTGATGTCCCTGAACATATGTTCAGTCCTCGTAAGACCAATGCCCTGAGCTCCGAGCTGTCGCGCCAAAAGCGCTTCTTCGGGCGCGTCGGCATTGGCCCAGACCTCAGTATTGCGAATTTCATCCGCCCATTGAAGGAGCTGCGTATAATCCTGATAGACCTTGGACTGCTCAGGCTTAAGCTTTCCTTTTTGAACTTGCCCGATCTCCGAATCCACCGTCGGTACCTGGCCCAGATAAACCATGCCGGTTGAACCATCCAAAGTGATCCAATCTCCTTCCTTCACTTGAATATCCCCGATGGAAAATAATTTTTGTCCGTAATCGACGCGGATCTCGCCAACGCCGACGACGGCGGGAATGCCTTGGCCTCTGGCCACAAGCGCCGCATGCGAAGTGCTTCCTCCCTGCGTCGTCAATATGCCTTTCGAAACCACCATCCCGCTCAGGTCATCTGGAGAAGTCTCGAGCCGCACGAGGATCACTTTTTCTCCAAGCTTGGCCCAGGTCTCCGCATCTTTGGAATTGAACACCGCACGCCCGACAGCCGCGCCCGGCGAGGCGGCCGTGCCTTTGGCAATCGTTGTCGCCTTTTTAGCTGCCTTTGGGTCCACGATGGGATGCATGAGCTCCGTCTCGACGCGCGAAACATCGATGCGGCCCAATGCCTCTTCTTTCGAGATCATTCCTTCTTTCACCAGATCCACGGCAATGCGGACCATGGACTGAGCGCTGCGTTTTCCGTTCCGGGTTTGAAGCATGTAAAGCACATCGTCTTCGATCGTGAATTCCACGTCCTGCATGTCTTTCGCATGTTCTTCAAGTGTTTTACCGAATGCCACTAGTTGATCGTAGGCCTCAGGCATGAGCGTTCGTAGATCTTCAATTTGGGACACGTTCCGGATCCCCGCCACCACGTCCTCGCCTTGCGCGTTAACGAGAAATTCTCCGTTGAATCGATTTTCGCCTGTGGAAGAATCCCGGGTGAATGCAACACCGGTCGCAGAATGATCGCCGGTGTTACCGAACACCATGGATTGCACGTTGACAGCCGAAACGACATCGGAAGGGATATGGTTGATACGCCGATAAATGATGGCCCGCTCATTGTTGCTGGACCTGAACACGGCCTCGATGGCCTGACGCAGTTGCACGCGGGCATCCTGAGGAAAATCGTTCCCAGTCTCGTCACGCACGATCTTTTTGAAGGCTTGAACTAGGATTTTTAAGTCCTCCTCATTCAAATCGGTATCGGAAGTGTATTTTTTATCGCGTTTCAAAGCGTCCATCGTATGCGAAAACTTTTCCCGAGCAACGCCGAGCACCACGTCACCGAACATTTCGATGAGGCGGCGATAACTGTCATAGGCGAACCGTGGGTTTTGGGTTTTTCTAGCCAGGCCTTCGACAGAGGCATCGGTGAGACCCAGGTTCAGGATCGTATCCATCATGCCCGGCATGGACTCGGCGGCGCCCGAACGGACTGAAACAAGCAACGGGTCGTTCGGGTCACCGAGTCGTTTTCCACGGATATTTTCGAGTTTTGCCAAGTACGCCTCTATCTCCCCCTCGAGTCCTTCCGGAAACTCGAACCGTCTGTCTTTCAAATACTGAAGCGCAACTTGTGTCGTAATCGTGAAACCTGGAGGAACCGGCATGCCCAGTTTGGCCATTTCCGCGAGATTGGCGCCTTTGCCACCGAGCAACGCTTTCATCCAAGCATCGCCTTCTGTTTGGTCGGCGCCGAAGAAATAGATACGCTTCGGCGAAACCGTTTCGGACGCAAGGCGCGCAGCGGCCAGTCCCAAGTGAACTAGTTCCGCCTTGTCCGAACCAGAAAGAATAAAATTTTCGATCTTGAGAGAAGGGAGAGCGGGGATGGTCTTTAGATCATTGAGAGTCTCTATCGGCACATCATGCTTCTCCAGAAGATAAACGGTCAGAGCGTCTGAACCTGCTTCTATCGCTCGACCCAAGTAAGTTAAATGCTTTTTGACACGCTCGGCGATTTCCGGATCGTTCATCATCTGTTCATTCTCGGCAATGGAAATGAGATACTGGGCCGTTTCCCTGGAGGCCCTGACCACTTCCTCCGGCAAAGCCATGAACCCGAAAAAGTGGGCGTTCATATCGTGAAAGTGGTGATAACCCCGCGAGGCGATGATTATGTTCCCCTTGGCCCATTCACGCAGATACATAAGTTGTGGAGTTTCTCTCGCGCCATCATAAGAAACAAATCGAAGGCCATTGCTGAGACCGCCCATTTGCTCAATACGGGCATTTAAGCTCTCTACATCCGGATAAGTATAGACATGGTTTTTAAGCTTTTGAATTCCAAGAGAAGCGGACAGTCGCGGATAACGCTCGAGAATGCTCGGAAAAAGACCAAAATCCCCGCCGCCTTCCAAATACTCCGATAGCTCTTCAATAAGCGAATTAGAGAGATAAAAAATATTCCAAAGGGCATGAGTAAACGAGGGTGTCAGCAGCTTGCGTTTAACGACATAGATATTCCCCGGATACTGAGGATCTTTTTTAGTATCGATCACGCGCCAGAAATAATCTTCCGGAGCTTTCGCCAGTCGAGCCCCGGATTCAGAGAAAAGAGGACGGATGACAGATGGCAGAGAACTTTCTGCCTTCTGTCCTCTGTTTTCTGTCGTCTGACCAATCGCCAGCCGCGCGCCGGAGAGCGCATCGATCAGATCCTTATGCGCGGGATGCTGCTGTGCAAGTTTCTTCACTCTTGCTTTCAGGGCGGGGTGATCGCCTTCGTCTCGCAAGGCTTCCGCGATCATTTCAGCCAGATCACGCACGGCGTCTTCTCTGAGTCCGCGTAGAGTAAGACCCAGAAGCCCTATTTCTATCGTCTTGTCGTCGATTGCCTCGTGAACGAGCGCGTCATCATGGATATCGATCCCTATGTTTGACAGAATATTTTCCGCTTCGTCACGCTCACGCGGGGTCACTACGCGAACCCAAGTTTTCCCAGGTGATGCTACTGCATCATAATCGCGGGTCTTAAGTTCATCGGCCAGCACTTTGGCATTTTTCTCAAGTTGAGCGGCGAAGCCCCTGCCTCGATCGGTATTCAGCTCTGCCAATGCCGCGGCCTTTACCGCGATCATATGAAGAAGAGGCCCGCCCTGCGCACCGGGTATCACGCCGCGCCGGGCCAAATCTGCCACCGTTGTTTTGGGAATGGAATTTGTTGGGACCTTCATACGCGTGTTGACCGAAGGTCTCACTTCATTCACGGCTAAGATATACCCGCCGGTCGGACCCCCAATGCCACGGGTGTCGCCAATGATCATGTCCGCATCGCCTACGATGGATCCAGGGAGCTCTCCATCGAGCGTGTGGGGTATGGTTGACATGCCGACATCGGCCACCAAAATGGTGTCCTGCAATGATTCGCCCAGCGCCTTCGAAGCAATCGCCCATATTTCTTTGGCGGTAAAGATCGAGGCATCGAAAAATATGACTTTCGGCTTAATCCGTTCGATCAAAGACCGCACGCTGTCATAATCACCCGGCATCACGCTCTCAAAAACGCTTTTAGGATATGCTTTTCGGATGAAACTTGCTTCGTCCCCCAGACTGGGATAATACGCTGTGTCCCCGTTCAAGATAAGTATAGGGTCATCGGGCCGCGCGGAGGCGATCGCGGCGATCTGTATGGCCTGAGCATGAGAGTTAGGTTGAACAAGCGCGGTGTAAGATCTTTTTCCTTTCTCCGTCTGCCATAACTCAAGTAAGCGCTTCTCGGTCAGTCGCTCCAGCTCATCACTGAATCCATTCATCGGATAATACCGGACGCCCGGTTTCCCTTCGGCGTATTTATCGTTGATAAGGTGCGTTGATAAGGCGGCAACCTGAGAGTCGATGAATCCCGCCGTAGGAGCGGCCTGAAGACGCTGCTCTTGGTCGTTCAAGTAATTCACTAAAAGTCCGGCGAGTTCAGGATCCGCCTGTTTCAATTTTTCCCATGCCGGGCGTATATTGCCGTGCAGGGCGGCCTGATAATCTTCATGGTCCGGGATAGGATGCTGAGTGGTCAGCGCAGATACTTTTCTCTTAACTTCTTCTGCAACAGACGCATCTAATTTTGGTGGAAGTCGCTTAGATTTTTCATTCTCTTGGATCGTGTTAACTTTTGTGTTTGAAAGCACGCGATGAACGAGCTCTGCTACTACTGCGGCATCTTCTTCCGTAAAACTGCGCATCGCCATCGAGGGCGAGCCGACGCGTATGCCCTTAGGCCGAAGAGGTGTTTGCCGGAGCGATGGGTCAAGCTGCGCCTCGGCATCTTTGTCCACGGGGATGGTGTTGAAATTGGCCGCGATCCCAACGGATTCAAGAACTGTCTGGGCTTCGGAACCGAACAAGCCGTAGGTCGAATAAACATCGATGAGCGCCAGATGATTCTTTGAACCCTCTTGAGTGGTGAATTTCATGCCAAGCGCTCGGCCTTTTTTCACGAAAGCGTTCATCAGCGGTTGGATGCGTCGAGCATAGTCCTTGTAATCCTTTGTCAGCATCCACTGCGCCTGTGCCGCCTTTGAGGCGATCACTGACCACGAGGGCTCTTCCTGAAAACCACGCCGAGCGGCCTCTAAGGTCAGTTCATATAGGTTTTTCTGAGGATGGATGGATGGGATCACTCTTTTCCTCACAAAGATCACGCCGCTTCTCGAGCCGCCCGATTTCTGCGTGGTGAGCGCGATGGCGTCGGCGTATCCGAAAGGAGACGGTTGGTCGCCTACAGAAACCTGCGTTGAATTGTGCGCGATGTCCGCATGCAAGATCACCTGCCAATCGGCTTTGCCATCGCGTCTGTTCGCTTCTTCCACCTCATCAGTGATGGCCCGCAATTTTTCCCAATCCCATACACCCGGATAGGCCGTGCTGCCACCTACGATCTTCCGGGGGCGCTCACTCATCGCGAGTTCACGGATCTTTTCATAATCTATTTCTTTGGAAGCGGGATCCACGCCGTAAGCGATCACCTGATAAAAGATCCCGGAGGCGTTCAGCGGGTGTCCGTGAGTCAGATGGCCGCCCTGCGAAAGCTCCATCGCTAGGACTTTATCGCCGGGCTTGAGAAGGGAGTCGATGAGTTGATTGGCCTGAGAACCTGAATGAGGGAACACGTTGACACCATATTCTTCCGACAGAAAGATGCCTTTGCCTTTATACACCGGGTCAAAAACCTTGAGCCATCTGTTTTCGGCCAACCGCTGGATGACTTTCCCCACTCGTTCGTATAGAGGGATAGAGGACGGCAAAAGCACCGCTACCGGTGTGTGCGTCATGGAGGGAACCAAATTGATCGTGTTTTGCTGAAGCGCATTTTCACGCTCAAGAATATCCATCAATTCGGGATCCGTGACCGCCAGCCGCGCGCCGCCACTCGCAACAGGGTCCCAGAGAATCACCGTCAACACGTCTCCTTGCCGCACAACCAAAGAAGTGTCAGTGGTCTTGGTCCGGAAGTCGTTATTGACCTGGTATCCAGTAATATCTTCTTCACTAAGGTTCCCCTGCACAAGAATTGCGGGCAAAAGCTCTTTGATCGTTCCGCCATGCTTGACCTGGAAATCGGCCTGCCGCACACTTTGATTTAAAAGTTTGACTGAGTCACTTGCAAGCCGTGCACCGGGTGTCTGGCTTGTTACATCGCGCAACCACGACAACCAGTGATGCTTTGGAGACTCAGTCCCTTTGCTCTGCGCTTCTTGGATCACGGTGCGCGCTGCCGCGGGCAGATTTTTCAGCGCCAGCGCTTGGCGTAAGATCTCTTCGTAAGCACCCTTGCTATCGACATTCCGAGGCACAAACACCTCTAAAATACCGGCTTCATAAGCAACGGTAATGGGTAAAATAACTGGGATGGTACGAGAAAAGTCTTCAGTGCTTATTTCCACGCGCACATGGTGTTTTGCGAGACCAGTGATGAGGGGTTTCATTAATTTTTGAAGAGGATGTTCCGGCGATAACTCTTGCGCCAACCGTGCGCCGGCTAACCGCATGGGCGCTATTTCGTTTCGCAGGGTTTCCAGCGCCACGAGCTGTGGGTTCGTCGCTTCCATCACCCATCCCTGCTGGATGGTGTTCGTTGAGGATTTACCTGCGTTGAGCTTTTGCCCAAGCAAGATCTCCTCATAACGCCGGGTGTTGGTTTCGTCGAGAATGAGTGGGGACACAACGGCGTAGGACACGCCGCGCTGTTTCAGGAGCGCGTTGATATTTGGAGTGTGGTGACCGCCTGTGAGAAGCACAGCTGTTGAAATTTTTTCACGGCGCATTTGCTCGAGCGACCGCTTCACGAGTATCTCATCGCGCCGCTCCGCGAGGCGGTAAAACTCCTCGGCGTGTTTCAGGTGATCTTCGATGAGCGGCCGGTAGCGCTGCACATCGGCGTAACGACCTATATCGCAAAGGCGTTTATTCAGGAACGCGAGCAGCACCACCGTTTCAAAGCGGAAATCTTTTTTTCGAAGACGGTATGCTTCCAGGTCCTGAGGGGACATTTTGAGCGCGAACAACGATTCAAGCGCAGCCAGATGCGCGTCTATTTCATGAACATAAAAAGTGTCTTCGTCCGTCAGCGCCGATCGGTACAACGCCTCTTGCAGTAGTTTGATCTCCTCAAGAAGCGCTTCAAAATCGATGGCCAAGGCACTTCGGAGATAGCGTACATAAGACTGAAGGTGAGAAAATTCTTTTTCATTGATACCCTTTGCGGCGGCCTCGGCGAGAAGATCCTCGTAAAAAGAAAGTCGATGCGTGTCCCCGTTTCTCAGGCGGTCGGCTTGAAAGGCAGCCCCTTCATCGCCCTTTTGCAGGCGGCGCATCAAAGCGGCCTGCTCATGGGTCGCGGATTTGAAATCGATCACGCTCTCCAGCTCTCTCAGTTTTCGAAGTGAGAGCACATGCGGGTATGAGAGCATATTCACCTGGAATTTTTCACTCAGCGATGACAGAGCGTCGAAATATTCGCTGAAGCTTTTTTCATGCGCCTCAAACTGACCTAAAAACTCTTCGAAACGCAGAATCTCTTCCGGATAATGCCGGCGTTTCAGCATGCCGGCGCGTATCTCAACTTCCTTTATATAGCTGAGCACAGCGTCCCTGTCCTTGGCCACTTTGGCGTAGCTTTCAAGGGCCTGTTGATAAAGCGCTTTGTCTTCCACCCCGATCAGGCGAAAATCGCTCTCGGAAACGAGGCTCAACCACTCGGCGCCGTTCAGTTTGGCCTGCATGAGATATTTTTCGGCGACGCGTTCTCTCGTTCGGGTGTCGGCCAGCGTCCGAAGCGCGGTGAGCGACTCGTCCTTTGTGCCGCCTTCGACAAAAACGGTTTTCACCCCGTAACGGCGGATGAGTTCATCGAGGATCTTGGCGATATTCTTCTGCGCGCTGAGATTGGTGTGGGCGTCTTGGACTTGAATGAGAAGTGCGGGTTCGCTCCCCTTGTGGATTTCCGAGACGCGTGAGAACTCAGGAGAGAGACGGAGACTGCTGGGATTTGACTGAAGACCTAAAGACAGTTGAAGCCCCGGCGCGGCCCATGCGATATCGCTCAGCAAAAAACTGATGAGCAGCGCACAGCTCACGCCACGGAGAAGAAGTGGATAGACTCTCGCCTTGCTCGATTGGTCCTGTTTAGGCAATTGGCTTAAGTTACTCGATTTAAAAAGGTTACGAAATAAGCTGCAAAAAAAGATCCTCCCACTCTCTCGCATGGGACGATCGTAACTTATTCAGATAATTGGAGTAAGTCTACCTGAGCCTCTTATGCATATCAAGGCTGAATAAATTAGATTTTTAATCGTTTAACTAGAGGCGTTCTGGGGTTTCGTCTTCCAGCGTTTGTGATTCCACACCCAAAGATGAGGGTAGCGCCGGATATATTTTTCCTGAACAGACACCCATCGCTGGGTGTTGACGAGAATATCGTTTTCCTTGTCGCCGGAGACCTGCAGGGCAATCGGCGGTTCGACGATCATTTTGTGGCGCATCCCTTCACGGATGATGAAAACCGGGATAAGCGGCGCGCCAGAGGTCATGGCAAAACGCACGGGGGCCGTCGGGGTGAACGCGGGCCTGCCGAAAAAATCGACGAACACCCCTTCGATGGTTTCGACATCCTGATCCACCACAAAACCAAGAAGACGATTTTTTCTCAAAACACCCAGCATCGCCCTCGGCGATTCATCACGGTAGATCGTCTCCATTTTCAACTTTGTTCTGAGACCAACGAGCAGCTGATCGTATTTTTCAAAATAGATCTTTCTCGCGATGACCGTGCAGGGATAACCCTTTAAGGCGGTGTATCCGCCCATGATCTCCCAGTTCCCGAAATGCGCAATAGCGACTACGATGCCTTTCCCATTCCTCAAGCCCGCGTCAAAATGCTCGTAACCTTCAGCACTCACGAAATCGTCTATGCGCGGCAAAAGCTTGTCGATGAGCGCGAGCTCGGCGAGCATTTTCCCATAATGTTCAAAAACCGCCTGTCCCAGCGCTCGGATCTCTTTCTCCGATTTTTCTCCACCGAACACCAATGTAAGATGACCAAGCGTCTTTTTTCTTTCCTTGCGTAGAACATGGAAAGTGATCTTTCCGATAGTGCCTCCGAAGGAAAAACCGATGCCGTACGGAAGCAGTGAGAAAATCCACCTTGAGCCGAGCAAGAGATAGTAGAGAACGATGCGGTAAGACTTTTTTTTCATGCTGGCTGTTGTTGTGTCACACAGTGGATGGCGCCGAGCCCGTGCACCAGCGCCCGGCAATCGATACCGGTCACTTTCCTTTTCGGGAATACCGAGGCGATGGTCTTGAGCGTAACCTTGTCGTTTGGTTTTCCATAGACGGGGACCAGCACCGCCTTGTTCCCGATGTAAAAGTTAGCATAACTTGCCGGCAGTCTATCACCGCTACGCGTGGTCACCATTCCGGGCATCGGAATTTCCAGCACACGGAGCCGCTTTCCATCCTGGTCCCTTTCTGTTTTGAGAATATTCAAGTTCTCTTTTAAAATGCGGTAATTTCCGTCGGAACTATCGGATTCCACGGCCATGAGCACAGTCCGCGGCGCCACAAAGCGGGCCAGGTCGTCCACGTGTCCGTCCGTATCATCCCCCTCTATCCCCTCTTTCAGCCAGATCACTTTCCGGAGGCCGAACATCCGCTTCAGTGCGGTCTCAACTTCTTTTTTTGAGAGATGAGGATTGCGATTCGGGTTTAAAAGGCACTGCTCGGTCGTGAGGCAACTGCCTTTTCCGTTCACATCGATGGAACCGCCTTCGAGCACCGCCGGGACGTCAAAACGCGAAAACCTCCGAAGGGCATCGAGTCTGTCCACCACCTGATCGTCTTGCGCCAAGTCCTCGTACTTGCCGCCCCAGGCGTTGAATATCCATTTTGTCATGACAACACGGTTTTTTCTCTTGGCGGATCTTTTCTTCAAAAAAATGGGGCCATAATCGCGTATCCACGCGTCGGCCGTAGCCGTTTTGTGGAACACAAGGCGTGAGGCAGCCGATCTCCCTATCTTCAAACATCGCAGAACGCGCGTGGCAGTCGGCTTGTCCGGCACGATGAGATCGATGCGTTCTCCGGGCAACAAGGCGCGTATCATCGCCGCATAAGTTACTTCAACTTCATGAAGCCGTCGTCCCGGCCATGTCGCCTGATTGATGGGCCAGGCAAGCCAAGTGGAGATGTGGGTCTCCCACTCCGCCGGCATGCGACAGCCGGAAGGAATTTTATGGAATTTATTTTTTAGATCAGGTGGCGATGCTTTTGGAATGGATGGCACGGTAAGCGTCTGTCCTTCTGTCACGGAAAAAATGCCATTCCCGGCGTGTCTTTTGGATGTCCGAAACATCGCAATCGACGGTCAGTATCTCTTCGCGCGTCTTGCCGGCGCGACTCAGGACCTGCCCGAAAGGATCAGCCACGAAAGAATTTCCCCAAAATTTGAGGGCGCCCTCGCACCCCACGCGGTTCACGCTCGCCACGAACACGCCATTGGCGAGGGCATGGGCCCTCTGAGCCATTTCCCACGCCGAGCGATACCGTTCGGCTTCCTTGGGCTTTTCCGGCTTCCATCCTATGGCGGTGGGATAAAAAAGGATATCGGCGCCTTTTAGGGCCGTGATACGCGCCGCCTCCGGGAACCACTGGTCCCAGCAGATCAAGACACCGATCCTGGCGTGACGCGTGTCAAACACGCGGAAGCCGAGGTCTCCCGGCGTGAAATAGAATTTTTCATAAAATCCAGGGTCATACGGAATGTGCATTTTCCGGTACTTGCCGAGAAGCTTGCCGTCGGCGTCTATCACCGCCGCGGTGTTGTGGTACACACCGTCCGCCGTTTCCTCGAAAACCGGAACGATCACCACGACTTTAGACGCTTTGGCCTCCGCCGCAAGCGCTTTCGTCGTGGGGCCCGGGACCGGCTCGGCCAAAGAGAAATTTTTCTTGTTCTTCTTCTGACAGAAATACGGCGTACGGAAAAGTTCCTGAAGGCATACGATGTGCGCCCCTTTGGAGGCAGCGCGGCGGATGGCGGCAGAGGCTTTTTTCAAGTTGAGGAACGCGTCGGCCGAGCAGGCCATCTGCACCAGCGCGATGCGAACTTTCTTCTTAGACACTAGCGCCCCTTTCCGCCAAAGGCGGACCCGCCCCCTTGGTGGGTGGGCGCGAAAAGCTGAGTACCACCGCTTTCGCCTTTTCTTCTTCTGCCTTTTCCTTCATCCCTTTTTTCATGTAAAAAACCGAAAGGTTCGTGTGCGCCATCGCGTAGTCGGGCCGGCGGACGGCAAGTCGTTCTGTCCACTCGATCGCTTCGTCTAAACGGTCCATTTTATAGAGGACCATTCCAAGCGTCTCGTACGCGTCGTGAAAATCCGGATGCGCCGCAATAAGCGTTTTGAGGGCATCGGCGGCCTCTTCCTTTTTGCCGGAGGCAAAGATATCCACCGCTTTCTCGTATGCCATTCGTGCGTCTTCTGACATCATGGCGAGGATTTTAACATTATTTCTTCCTATCCGCTATGCGCTCTACGCTAAACGCTAAGTTCCGTGAACACCGTTTCTGCGAAAAACTGACCTTGCGGAGTGAGACGGACATACCCCGAGGCTTCGGCCAGCATCCCTCCACTCTTTAACGCGTCGACGCTCGGCCGGCGGCGTGAGAGCCAGGCCGAAAATCTTTCCTTGCGAGCGCCGCGTGTGAGGCGCAGGGCGAGCAAAAAAGATTCTGTTTCTTTTTTTTCGGCCGTCAGTGTTTCTTCCTCGGTGGCTGACCAGTCTCCAGCCCCGATTTTCGAGATGTATTCTTCATAAGTCTCGGAATTTCGGAATCGCCGGCCGTCAAAATACGAAAAGGCACCCGGCCCGAGGCCGAGATAGCCCCGGTTCTCCCAGTACAGGAGATTGTGCTTTGATTCAAAACCGGGGCGGCAATAGTTCAGTAGCTCATAATGTTCAAAACCATGGTCTTTCAGATACCGTCTCGCGAAGGCGAGCATGTCGACCTGAGTTTCTTCAGAGGGCAGGCGTAGTGTACCTTTTTTCGCCTGCATCCCAAAAACGGTTTTTTCCTCGACACAGAGTTCATACAGAGAAATATGCTTGGGTTTGATCTTCACCGCGCACTCGAGGGATGTTTTCACATCCTCCAGCATCTCTCCGGGGAGAGAGAGTATCAGGTCGAGATTGATGTTCTTGAAACCCGCCTCTTGCAACACATGGAATGATGTTGTGATCTCGTCCGCGTCATGGCTGCGGTTCAGGCGCTTTAGCGTTGTGTCATGGAACGACTGGGCGCCGAGACTGATGCGATTGAAGCCGAGCGACTTCAGCATCCGCGCACGGCGCAGGTCCACATCACCTGGATTCACCTCACAGGTGATCTCTATCCCATTGTGAAAGCGGAACGCGGAACGAAGCGCTCCGAAAACTTCCTCCATTTCCTCTTCGTCGAGCTGAGAAGGTGTGCCGCCCCCGAAATAAAGCGTGTCGAAAAAAACTTTCGCGAAACGGCCACGGTAGTGAGCGATCTCTTTTTTCATCGCGCTTAAGAATCCCGCGCGTTTCGATGACGCGCCGGTCGAAGTGATCACAAAATTGCAGTAATGACATTTTTTCCTGCAAAAAGGAATATGAATGTAGAGTCCGGTCATGATTTACTTCTTGCTTCTCTTTTGAGGCAATATGTGATAAATGTAATCTGTCCTTTTAATGGATGCAGCAATACTCATTTTAATCAAGGGGGAGACAGTGGCCAAAAAAGCAAATGCAGCGTTCATGAAGCCGTTACAACCAAGCGACGCGCTGGCGAAGGTCGTCGGTTCCAAAATGTTGCCTCGCACGCAAGTGGTGAAGAAGCTTTGGGAATACATCAAGAAAAATGACCTGCAGGATTCGAAGAACAGAAGGAACGTGAACGCGGACGCCAACTTGAAGCCGATCTTTGGAAAGCCTCAGGTTTCAATGTTTGAGATGACGAAACTCATTTCCAAACATCTGTCCTAATCTCCAATCACTTAAAACCCCCGCTCGATGAGCGGGGGTTTTTATTTTGCCTCAGCTTCCCTTGGGATCGATTTCCTCCCAGCAAAACCAGCATCGACGTCGTGATAATACCGGACTTCCGTCTCGTCGCTGCGCCAGCATAACAGCGCCTCGCGTCCGTTCACTTTCGCCGGAAAATCCACAAGTCCTTCGGTGAAATTCCAATCTCGGTACGAACAGCCTATCGCCTCTAGCTCGTCGAAAAGCTCGTCCAACTGATCCATCAGGCTGTTGATCTCCGGACTGTCCTCGGGTTTTTCGATCTCCATGGACAGGGAACGGATCTGGCGGCCGGCGCGCAGGATGTCGTCGACAATGCGCTTCACGAGTGGAAGCGTCTGATTGGCGGTCTCGGGAGTGAAAAACTTCTCTGTCACGACAGGACCTCGAGCAATTCGTCGATCTTCTTCAAGACGTTTTTCGGGACACGCGCGGTATCGGCGTTCTGTTTGAACTGCTGGAGGTACGCGGCCAGTTTTTTCATCACCGCTTCCGGACTCAAACCGGACGGCGAAGCGGAGCCCTTCAAAAGATATCGGATCTTTTTTTTCACTTCCGCTTCTTCGCGGTTCTCGTCGAGCACTTCGTTGCGTAGTTCCGCGTAGGCCTTTTCCGGGATGCGGTCATTGTCCTTGGCGAGGCGGAGCGCATTCACGGACTCGTACGCCGGGATCTCGCTCGGTTTTTTTTCTTCCAGGGACTGTTTTTTCAGGAACGCCGGCTCTTCCCTCTCCAGAAAAAAATAGGACTTGAGCAGTTTCGCCGCCGTATTCTGCCGGACGCCTACCTCTTTCGCGCAGTAAGCCTCGAAAGTCAGGTATCCCCAATCCTTGTAGAGTTTATCGCGATGGATGGTGTAGAGAAAACGGCCCAGCTCTATCCAGGAGATTTTGAATTTCTTCGCGGCCTCGAGCGTCTGGTATCGGAACGACGACGGGCTCATGCCCTCCATCCGTTCTTCTATCTTGGAGATCGACCGGGTCTTATCAGCCATGGCGGAACTGGCGGCGCGGCCCATGGCTCTGGCCGTGGCCGTGAGGACGGGACGAAGGAGGCCTCTTGTGTGAGGAATGCTGTGGAGCGCTTTTTCGATACTGAAAATCGGGCAGTGTGACGCGCGGCAGGCGCTGGTTGATCGTGCGTTCGATGTCGGAGATGCTCTCTTCCTCATCGGGCGCCACGAAACTGAACGCGTCTCCCGTCGCCTGCACGCGGCCCGTGCGGCCGATGCGGTGGATGTAGTCTTCCGGCGTCTGCGGCACGTCAAAATTGATGACATGCGAGATATCCTTCACGTCGATGCCGCGAGCCGCAATGTCGGTGGCAACCAGGACCTGACTGCGCCCTTGTTTGAAATATTCGAGCGCACGGAGACGCTGGCTTTGGCTTTTGTCGCTGTGCAGGATGGAAACGCGGATGCGCGCGCGTTCGAGCACATGCGCCAGTCTGTCGGCACGCTGCTTTGTGCGCGTGAAAACGATGACCGAGGACATTTCCTCTTCGGACTTTTGCAAAAGACGCAGCAACAGCTCGGGTTTCTGGTCATGGCTCACCGGATAAACGGCGTGGCGGATGCCAGTGGGTGTCGTGGAACGCACTCCGATCTGGATCATCACCGGCTCATGACACATGTTCTTGGCAAGCTTCATGATCTCTGGGGGTATGGTCGCCGAAAAGATCAGGTTTTGACGCTTCGGTGGCAGAAGCGAAATGATCTTTTGAATATCGGGAAGAAAACCCATGTCCATCATGCGATCGGCCTCATCGAGGACGAATACTTCCAGCGCCCCGAAGTCTATACGGCCCGCGTACACGTGATCGAGCAGCCGACCTGGGGTCGCGGAAATGATGTCAACGCCTTGGTTTAGGGCGCGCACCTGTGGCTGCATCGGGACGCCGCCAAATATCGCGTGCCCTCTCAAATGAACATAGCGTGACAGATTGTCCAATTGGTCCATGGACTGAAGCGCCAGCTCCCTCGTGGGCGCGATGATGAGGGCCCGTACGCCTTTTTTTTTGCTTTCGGAGCTGAGCAGGTTGTGGAGTATGGGCAACACGAACGCGGCCGTTTTGCCGGTCCCGGTCTGGGCAGAGGCAATAACGTCTTTGCGGGTCAGAATAGGAGGAATGGCTTCCTGCTGCACTGGCGTCGGCCGGATGTAGCCCAGATCATGGATACCGCGCAGTAAATTTGGATGTAACCCTAACGCATCAAAGGACAAAACTCTCTCCTAGCCGGCCTCAATTCCATGGGCAGTGGAGGGCTCGAACCTCCGACCTTCTGAATGTAAATCAGACGCTCTAACCAACTGAGCTAACTGCCCAAACCAATCTTCGAATAACGGGAGTTGCTTATGATAGCACAGACGCGTTCAACCGGACACTATTTAGGCGAGCGACTCGAGGTCGAAATTGATCTCAGAGGCAGGCAGTACCGCTTGATCGTCTTCATCGGTCCACACACCCATTTCGGAAAGAGCGGCGATCTCTTCTGGAAGCTCCGAAGCGCTGCCGGAAACCGAGACAACATTGGAACGCGTGACCACGACGGCGGCAAGCACCAGCATCGTGAGCACGGGTGCGGCGACGGGGAAAAATTTCCTACGGGCAGGCGCGGGGTCAACGGCAAGGCGCCGTTCCACGGATGCGGAAAAACCTTTCAAGATCTCCGGATTGATCTTACGCTCCCGCTCCGATTCTAAGATCTTCATCCAACGCTCGTCCATGTGTTCGAACGATTTATGCTTCATCGGGGCGCTCCTTTAACTTTAAAAATGGTGCGAGGGACTTCTGCATCTTTTGAGAGGCCTGCCACAGATTGGCTTTCACCGCTCCCTCGGTAATGCCCATGCTCTCACCGATCTCTTTCAAGCTCATCCCCTCCATGTATCTCATCGTGAACGCCGTCCGCTGCCTAAAAGGAAGATCTTCCAGCGCTTCGCGACATACGGTGCCCAATTCTTTGTTCAAAAGCGTCTCGGAAGGGTTTTTCCCGCCAGCCGTTGGCTCCCATTGGCCCTCTCCTTCTCCGTCTTCGGACCCGAGCCAAAAAGAAAAATGACGGCGGAGCTTCCGCTTTCTTAAGACATCTTTGCAGCCGTTCACCACGATACGATACAGCCAGGTACTGAAACTTGAATGGCCTTTGAACGAATCGAGATTTCGAAAAGCCTTGATAAAAGCCTCTTGCGCCGCGTCGCGAGCGTCCTCCAAATTGCCTAGAAACGAATAGGCCAGGCGCACCGCCCTTTCCTGGTGCGCCTCGACCAGCGCGGAGAAGGACTCGATCTCTCCGCGCCGGGCCTGATCGATCAAAAGCCGTTCGTTAGTTGGCTTTATTTCGATGGAGGCCCCCTTGGCCTTTTCCTCTTCCCTCACCTTTTCCGTGATCGCGGACACCCTTGTTGTCGTGATGGTCTTTTCGATCTTCCCGGTGATCACGCACATCCTCATGGCGGTCGCGTACGTCTTCCCGTTTGTCGCGGATGTCCTCCAGCTTATCCCGCCGTCCGCCCTCATGGCGCGCATCCCGGACATCTTCCTTTTTATCGCGGATGTCTTCTCGACGATCGCGTACGTCTTCCCGTTTGTCGCGGATGTCCTCCCGATGGTCGGCCCGATGTTCCAGGCGCTCCGCCGCTTTCGGGTGATTTTTCAGGAACTCGTTGTAGCGTTCCGGATTTTCTT
>CAZTBX010000067.1:0-20752 GCA_964612035.1 uncultured Planctomycetia bacterium | reverse complement strand
AAGTCGACTATCCATATCTCTTTCTCGGGGACTTTCAGCTCCTCGGGATTCTCGGGGTTTTCCTTGTCGGAGAACACCCGCCTGAACTCATCCGCTTCGGATTCGGCGGCTTTTGCGCCGTGCAAAAATTGGGTTAGGAGTTTTGCGAGCTTCACCTTGGCATCGCGCGGATGCGCGGACGCGTCCAGTTTCTCGTCCGTCAGGAGGTCGTAGTAAGACGCCATCAAGGCGTCTGGGATGGACATCGCTTTTCCGAACACATCCTTGGAGGAGTCCGTCACCCCAATATAGTTCCCGAGCGACTTGGACATTTTCTGAGTGCCGTCTAGCCCCACGAGAAGCGGGAGAGTCATGACGATCTGCGGTCTCATTTTGTATAAAGACTGAATCTCGCGCCCCATCAGCAGATTGAAAAGCTGGTCCGTACCCCCCAACTCGACGTCGGCCTTGACCGCCACGGAATCGTACCCCTGCATGATCGGATAGAACATCTCCTGCAACGCGATCGGCCGGTGCGCCTTCCGGCGTTTATCAAAGTCATCCCGCACGAGGAGCTGGTCCACCGTGATACGGCCCGCGATGCTGAAAAACGTCTTGAGCATTTCAGGCGTATCCAGCCATTGACCGTTATGAACGACCTCGATCTTTTTCGGGTCTTTATCGAGGATCTTGAACGCCTGTTCCTGGTAGGTCTTTGCGTTCGCCTCCACTTGTTCCGCGGTGAGGACGGGTCTCGTTTTGGATTGGCCGGTCGGGTCGCCTATCTTGGCGGTCGCGTCGCCGATGATCAGGATGACCTTATGCCCGAGGTCCTGGAACTGGCGGAGTTTTCTTAGGAGGACGGTGTGCCCTAGATGGATATCGGGAGCGCTGGGGTCGAAGCCGGCTTTGACGCGGAGAGGCTTACCTTCCTTGAGGCGGGCCTCAAGCTCCTCTCTTGCGATGACTTCTACGGCGTTGGAACAAAGCTTGTCGATGTCCGATTGGACAGCCACTAGCTTTGCTTGACCCCCTTGGTGCTCAGCGCGATCTTGCGCGCGGGGATGTCAATTTTCAGGATGCGGGCGCTTACCTTTTTGCCTACGGGAAACGCGGTCTCAAGCTGAGGCGCGGAACCGAGGTCGGTTTCCGAGATATGCAGCAGGCCTTCGACATCTTTTTCGATCTCGATGAAAACGCCGAAGCTCGCGACCTTGGTGACAGCCCCCTCGACGACCTGGTCCGGCGAAAGCTTGCCCGCTATCTCTTCCCAGGGGTCGGACATTAGCTGTTTCAAGCCGAGCGAAAGGCGGCGGTTGGCCTGGTCGACATTCAGCACCAGGGCCTCGACTTTCTGGCCTTTTTTGAGCAGATCCTTCGGATGATTGACTTTCCGCGTCCAGGACATGTCGGACACATGGATGAGCCCGTCCACGCCCTCTTCGAGCTCGACGAAAGCGCCGAACTCGGTGAGATTGCGCACGGTGCCAGTGACTTTCATGCCAGTCGTGTAGCGGTCTCCGACGCCCACCCAGGGGTTGGACTCGGTCTGCTTGACACCCAACGATATCTTTTCATGCTCTTTGTCGACGCCGAGCACCATGACATCCACCGGGTCGCCGACCTTGAACACTTCGCTCGGATGCGCGACGCGCTTGGTCCACGAGAGCTCGGAGATATGCACGAGGCCTTCGATGCCGCGCGTGAGCTCAACAAAGATCCCGTAAGGAACGACGTTCACCACTTTCCCCTTCACCTTGGAGCCGACGGGGAACTTCTGGTCTATGTCCACCCAAGGATTGGCGTCTTTCTGCTTCAAGCCCAGAGACACGCGCATCGTCTCTTTATCAAAGGAAAGGATCTTCACTTCCACTTTGTCGCCGACTTTCACAAGCTCAGACGGATGGCCGATGCGGCCCCAGCTCATGTCGGTGATGTGCAGTAGTCCGTCGATGCCGCCAAGGTTGATGAAGGCGCCGAAGTCCGTGATGTTCTTCACGACGCCGCGGCGGATGGAACCCACCTCGAGCTCTTCAAGCACCTTGGACTTGGACTCCTGCTTTTCTTTCTCAAGTAGGTCTTTGCGGGAAACGATGATGTTCTTGCGGCTGGGGTTGATCTTCACGACCTTGACCTGGATGGTCTGGCCGAGTAGAGAATTGAGACTGCCGAAACCTTTGAGGAACGCGAGAGAGGCCGGCAGGAACGCCTCGACGCCGATGTCGAGCATGAGGCCGCCTTTCACCTTGCGCGTGACCTTGCCTTCCACCGTGTCGCCTTCGCCGTACTGCTCCACGATGCGGTCCCAGCCCTGGCTCTTTTCCGCCTTGCGCTTGGAAAGGAGGATACGGCCGTGCTCGTTCTCCATTTCCTCGAGAAGCACTTCGACTATATCGCCGACTTTCAGCGTATCGAGCGCGTCAAACTCGTAAGCGGGGATGATGCCTTCGGACTTGAAACCGATGTCAACGATCACCTCTTTGGGTGAAATGGACACGATGTGGCCCTTGACCACATGGCCTTGGCCGATGCGGTGAAAAGTCTGGTCATAATCAACCTCGTTCGGGCGACTCCCATTCTCCGAGTCGTCAGATACAAACAACCTTGGTATGCCTTGCAACATTTACTGCCTCCTAATGAACCGGCCCTTCGGACGGTTCGCGGGATGCGGCGGCACTATCGAACTGGCACCTGACGCAGGATTCCCAATATTTTAGCCTCTTCGGCTTTGCTTGATCCCCGCGATATCCGCCATGATACGGCGGCCTGCGGCCTTATAGGGCTCCGGGGACGATAAAATCTCTTTGTCTTCGGCCGGGATGAACGCTTTCCCGTAGAACATCCGCACAGGCCGGCACTTGAAAAACCGCGCATTGCGCGGAAACGCGTCGAAAGTGCCTTCGATATAAGCCGGGACCACCCACGCCCCACTTTTCAGTGCGATAAAACCAATCCCGTCTTCGGCCTCTTTCAGCCCGCCGTCCACCGAACGCGTGCCCTCGGGAAAAACTGACACGCATCCTCCGACTCTCAGGACACGCAGAAGCTCGCGGATGCTCCTGAAATCATTGGTCTCGGACTTGACCGGAAGCGCACCGATGAGACGCATAACCGTACCGATAAAGAACGCCTTGAAAAGATAATCTTTGGCTAAAAAAGTGACGGGTCTTTTAAGCGAAATACCGATTATCGGTGGGTCCAGATAGCTGGCGTGATTGGGCGCCAGGATCACTCCCCGCTCGTCATGATCCGTAGGGACGTTTTCAGCCCCAAAACACCGAAAGCCGAAAAAAGTCCTGTTGAGAATAAAAAGAACGAACCGAATGAACGCATAAAACCAAAACTGGCCGCGGAACTTCTTTTGGGCCATGGACTTAGCGGGCTTCGGGCTCAATGATGCGGAGGATTTTATCAACTGTCTGGTCTATTGTCAATAAAGTCGTGTCCATGAGACGGGCGTCCTTGGCGCGCCGTAGCGGTCCCTGTTTGCGAGTGCGGTCGGCCCTGTCGCGTTCGAGGATCTCGGCGTATACCCGGGCGAAACTCGGCCGTTTGCCGGCGACCAAAAGCTCCCTGCGCCTGCGGCGGGCCCGCAGTTTTGAGTCCGCCTCAAAGTAGAACTTGAAATCGGCCCTGGGGAAAACCACAGTCCCTATGTCGCGGCCTTCCATCACCGCCCCGCGCTGGCGTCCCATCGCCCGCTGTTTTTTGACCATTTCGTGGCGTATGCGCGGCTCACGGGCGATATAGACGACGTTGTTGGTGAGTTCCGGTTCCCGGATGGGACGCGTAACATCTTTCCCGTTCAAAAAAACTTTCTGCTTTTCCGGGTCACCGGCGAGGCGTATATGCGCTTTTTTGACTGAGCGCACGAGTGCCGGGACATCGTCGAACGGGATGCTCTCGCGCGTCACCTTGAGCGTCAGCGCACGGTACATGGCGCCGGTGTCTATATAGGGAAGCCCTAGGCGTTTGGCGAGACGACGCGCGGTAGTGGACTTCCCGCTTCCGGCGGGGCCGTCGATAGCGACGATGAGTTTTTTCTTATTCATGCGCGCGGGGCAAGCCGCTCGGAGGCGCGGTTGGCGGCGCGAATGATATTTTCTAGCGACTTTGTCCGGCCACCCGCGATAGCTTTTTTCAGCTTTCGGAGCGCGGTCTCAAACTCGTTCAGTGAAAAAACAATGTCTTTGCGATTGGAATGCAGGATGTCCGCCCAGAGCTCGGCTCCGGACTTTGAGATCCTAGCGAGATCCTGGATGCTTGGATTTTCGGCTTTTAGGCCGTAACGAGATAGCGGCGCCATGCCCTTGGAAGAAAAAAGAGCGAATGAGAGGATGTGCGGAACATGGCTCATGCGCGCCACCCAGCGGTCATGCACCTCGGCAGAAACCTGAATAGGCTGCGCGCCCAACGCTTTCCAAAGCGCGCTCACCTTAGCCTCTTTGCGCGTGACAAAACACTGCGCGCCCTTGAAAAGTTCCGCGCTCGCGTTGCGGACCCCGAGGGACGCGGACCCCGCCATGGGATGACAGCCGACAAAACGGGCCTGCTTCAGGTAGCGCCGCGCCGCCCGGTCTATCTCAAGCTTGGAACTGCCGACATCGATGACCAGCGTTTTCCCGGAGAGTTTGGGGCCTATGTTTTTGATATCGCGGACTATCGAGGAGACTGGAGTGGCAAAAACAACGAGGTCGGCGCCGGCTATCCCCTTTTTCAGGTCAAACACGGCTTCGCTGACGGCCCCGCGGGACTTGGCTTGGGCGGCCGTGCTCTTGTGGCGAAAAACCCCTACGACTTTATGGGCAAGACGCTTTTTTCGAATGCCGAGGCCAAGCGACCCGCCGATCAACCCAACTCCGACGATACAAACCTTGTTAAAAAGGGGTTTGGCCAATTTTAGATACTTCTCCCAATGGCTTTAGCGATGAGACGCAGCTCCCCCATCAGCTTGTCGAACTTCGCAGGTTTCAGGGCCTGGGGACCGTCGCATACGGCTTTCTCAGGCTCGTCATGCACCTCGATGAGAAGTCCGTCCGCGCCAACAGCCACGGCGGCCTTTGAAAGAGGCGCCACATAATCCCAGATCCCGGAACAGTGGGAAGGATCGACGATCACCGGCAGATGGCTCAGCTTTTTGATGACCGGAATGGCGCTCAGATCCAGCGTGAAACGCGTCGAGTCCTCAAAAGTGCGTATGCCGCGCTCGCAGAGTATGCAGTTGTGATTGCCCTCGGAGATAACATACTCGGCGGATAAAAGAAAATCTTTGACGGTGTTGGCCATGCCGCGCTTCAAGAGAATGGGTTTTTTGGTTTTGCCCACTTCCTTCAAAAGCTCGAAGTTCTGCATGTTTCGTGCGCCGATCTGGATGATGTCCGCGTATTTCAGGAACAACGGCAGGTCGCGCGGGTCCATGATCTCGGTGACGATGGGAAGCCCGGCTTCTTTTTTGGCTTCAAAAAGGAATTTCATCCCTTTGTCACGAAGCCCCTGGAAAGAATAAGGAGAGGTGCGGGGTTTGAAAGCGCCGCCGCGCAGAACGCGCGCGCCGCTTTTCCGGACACTTTTGGCGATGCCTAAAAGGCGCTCGCGACTTTCGACGGTGCAGGGTCCGGCCATGACGACGATGCGCGGCCCGCCGATCTCAAGACCAGGCTCTATCTGGATGACGCTGTCTTCTTTTTTGAACTCGCGCGATACGAATTTGTACGGCTTCTGGATCTGGACGACGCTTTCGACGCCCGGGTACGCCTCGAACGGTTGCAGGCGTGCCTTGTCTTCCTCGCCGATGACGCCGATAATGGTGCGCTCTTTGCCCACGGACACCATGGGTTTCAGTCCGAGCTCGCGTATCTTTTGCTCGACGTGCTGTATCTCTTTTTTAGTGGCTTTGGGCTTTAGAATGATGATCATTTCGTTCTCCCCTTCTTCGTTATTTCCGTGAGCGCGCGGATGAAACGCCGGTTCTCTTCCATTTTCCCAATGGTCACGCGCATGAAACTTTTAAGACCCCAGGCGGCCATGGGCCGCACGATGACGCCTTTTCTCAAGAGCGCCTCGTAAAGCGTTTTTGTGTCGGTGTTAAAATCCGCCAGGATGAAATTGGTTACCGTGTCCACGCATGAAAACCCCCGGCGCCCAAGCTCTTTTGTGAGATAGCGGCGGCCCTGGTCCACCATTTTCAGCGTGCGCCTCAAATGCGCTTTGTCGTCCAGCGCCGCCACGGCCGCTTCCTGTGCCAGGCGGTTCACGTTGAACGGTTCGCGCACCTTGTTCAGCGCCGCCACGATCGCCGGTGCGCCGATGCCAAATCCGACGCGCAGTCCGCTCAGGCCATACGCCTTTGAAAAAGTCCGCGTCACAAAAAGATTGGGAAAGCGCTTCAAAAGTTCCAACGAGTCAGGATAGTCCTTGCGGGACCTGGCGAACTCGTAGTACGCCTCGTCGAGCACGACGATCACGGACGCCGGCACTGTCCGCAAAAAATCCGTGAGGCGCGGCTCCGGCACGTAAGTGCCTACCGGGTTGTCCGGATTGGCGATGAAAACGATCTTGGTCCCGGGGCCTATCCTCCCTCGCATCGCGTCCAGGTCGTAGTGAAAATTCTTCATCGGTACTTTCACGATGCGGGCGTTCTCCACCTGGGCCGCTATCTCATAGATCAGAAAAGTCGGGTCCGCGATGACGATGTTGTCGCCTGCCGACACGAACGCACGCACGGCGAAAACCAGAAGCTCGTCGGAACCGTTCCCGAACACCAGCTCTTCGGGTGTGACGCCTAGAAATTTCGAAAGCTTCTCCCTCAAATAAAAACAGCCGCCGTCCGGGTAACGGTGCACCTCCGGCAACGCCCGGCGCATCGCGGCCAACGCCTTTGGGGAGGGCCCTAGGGCGTTCTCGTTGGACGCCATTTTCACGGCGTTCTTCACGCCGTATTCCCTCTCAAGCTCTTCGATGGGCTTGCCGGGCTGATAGTTGCGGACACGCGCAAGGTTTTCCTTCGCGGTCGGGAACAGTTCACTCAATTAAAGCCCGGCCTTCGGATACGAACCGAGAATGTTCAGAAAAGTACAGTGGCGTCCCAATTCCTTCAGGGCCTTTTGCACTTTCGCGCCGTTGTGATGCCCCTCGAAGTCGACGAAAAAGTAATAGCTCCAGGCCTTTTTCTTGGAAGGACGGGACTCGATCTTTGTGAGGTTGATCCTCTCTTTCTTGAACGAGGTCAGGACATCGTGCAGTGCACCCGTTTTATCCTTGATCTCGAACACAATGGAAGTCTTGTCGTTCTTTGTGGGCCTGGCTTCTTCGCGGCCGATGACCAGAAAGCGCGTGGTGTTGTTGGGGTTGTCCTCGATGGAGGACGCTAGTACTTTCAGCCCGTAAACCGTCGAGGCCATGGAGCTGGCGATGCAGGCGATGCCTTCACGGTTCGAGTTGTTGGCCACGATCTGTGCGGCCTCCGAGGTGCTCGCCGTGTCGATGAGATCGGCGCCGCGTAGATTGGACTCGAGCCACAGCCGGCACTGGCCGAACACCTGAGGGTTCGAATACACCTGCGTGATGCTGGAGATCGGGTTGCCGATGGACTGCAGGTGGTGATGAATGGGCAGGAACACCTCCGCGTAAATTTTAAGCCCGGAATCCATGAACATGTCCAGCGTGTGGTTCACGGCGCCCTCCGTGGAATTTTCCACGGGAACGACGCCGTAGTCGCTGCGCTGGCGCTCGACATCGGCGAACACATCCGAGATGCTTGAGCAGGGGGCGTACTCCACCGAGGAACCGAACTTTTTCTGCGCGGCCTGATGCGTGTAGGTGACTTGCGGGCCGAGATACGCGATCTTCACCTTTTTCTCAAGACTGATGGAAAACGACATGACCTCGCGATAGATCGCGTCGATGGCCTCTTCGGTGAGCGGGCCTTTGTTCAGTTTTTTCAGGCGGTCCAACACTTCTTTTTCACGGTGAGGCGCATACACCCCTTCCCCGTCCTTTTGCTTGAGCTGACCGATGCGGCGACAGGCGGCGGCACGGTCGTTCAGAAGCTCGATTATCTTTTTATCGATGGCGTCCACTTTTTGCCTGACTTTTTTAACGCTCATTCGCCCCTCCGGCGTCATCGTTTTTTTCGACTTGTTCATTGACTGTGCTTCCATTTTTCATTTCCGGCGGAAGCAGGTTCTGATCCAGATCCTTTTCCGTGAACTTCGAGAGCTCAGCCAGCTCTTTCAGCGAGTTGAGCCCGAAATGCTCCAAAAATAGCTTCGTGGTCCCATACAGGATGGGACGGCCGGGCACGTCCCTGCGGCCGACGATGCGCGCGAGCCCTTTTTCCAGGACTGTCTTCAGAGGGCCATCCACGTTGACGCCGCGGACGAACTCAATATCGGCCTTGGTCACCGGCTGGCGGTACGCGATGACGGACAGCGTCTCGAGACTCGCCTGCGACAACTTCCTTTTCTCGCGCGACTGGTAAAATTTCTTGAGCACATAGGAGAATTTCGGGTCCGTGGCGATCTGAAAGCCTCCGGCCATCTCCACGAGACGGAAGCCGCGGGCCTGAGCCTCGTACTCGGTTTTTAGCGCCGCGAGCTGTTCACGGATCTCGGCGGCCGAGATCGAGTCCTCGAAAGCCGTCTTGATGTCGTCCAAGACCAGCGGCCGCTCGCTGGCGAATAAAAGCGCCTCGATCGCGGACTTCAGTTCTTGCCCTTCCACGACACCTCCGAAATTAGTTTTATGCCGTCTCTATATCCAACCCGTCCCTTTGGGACGGGGTCCGAGCATCGGTCGAGCGGCGCGCGATCTCGATCTCGCCAAAATGAGAATCCTGCCTCACCGTCACTTCTTTCAGACGGATCAGCTCCAGCACCGCCAGAAATATCGTGATCACTTCGTAGCGGTTCTTCGAGGCGCGAAAAAGCTCGCTGAAGCTCACCACGGACTTTTTCACCAAAAGATGGAAAAGCTCATGCACCTTGTCGGCGACGGTGAACTCATCCTTGCCGATCTCATGGACGGTGTCCGCCGGAAAGTTCTTCAGGACACGCGAGAACGCCGCGATCATGTCGAACAGCGACACCTCCATGAACGGGCTGTCGCCGCCGTCGATGTCCGGTTCCACCCCGAAACGCGGAAAAATATGACTGCGCTTTTCCTCGCGCTGCCGGAGGCCGTCCGCCGCTTCCTTGAACGCCTTGTACTCGATGAGGCGCCGCACGAGCTCTGCGCGCGGGTCAGCCTCCTCTTCCACGGCGTCCGGGTCCGGCGGCAGAAGCATCTTGGACTTGATATGTATCAGCGTCGCCGCCATGACGAGAAACTCGCCGGCGACATCCAGATCCAAGAGCTGCATCAGGCTCAGAGTCTCCATGTACTGCTCGGTGACGCGGGCGACCGGAATATCGTAGATGCTGAGCTCCTCCTTTTGGATCAGGTGCAGGAGGAGATCCAGCGGCCCTTCAAATATATCAAGACGGACCTTGTAGCTCAAACCCAAAATTCCCTTTTCATAAAAGGTGTAGCAGCGACTTCACTTCGGCCATGGTCTGGCGCGCGACCTTCGCCGCCTTTTCACGGCCGTCCTGCAGGATCTGTTCTATTTTTTTTGGGTCATTCACGAATGTTTTACGGCGATCGTGGATGGGCTTCAGACGCTCGAGGAGAACATCCGCCAGCATCCCTTTCGTTTCGAGACACCCTTTTTCACCGCGCAGGCACCCCTGGTCCGTCTGTTGCACGAGACCGGCGTCGCCGAAAAGCCTGAGATAGTAATGCACGAAACATTCGTCTGGATGTCCGGGGTCGCTTTTTTTCGCGCGCTTCGAGTCTGACACCATGGAAGCGATCTTTTGCCTCACCGTGTCTTCGGGGTCTGACAGGTGGATCGCGTTGCCGTAACTTTTAGACATCTTCCGTTTGTCGAGACCCAAGAGACGCGCCTCTTTCGTGAGAAGCGGCTGTGGCTCCGGAAAAATATCTTTTTTGTAAAAATGTTTGAAGCGGCGGACTATCTCGCGCGCCAGCTCCAGATGCGCGACCTGGTCCTCCCCGACGGGCACCTTGTCCGCTTTGTAGAGAAGAATGTCGGCGGCCTGCAATACCGGGTAACCCAGGAATCCGTAAGTCGTGAGATCGCGGCCAGCGACCTCGCGAAGCTGTTCTTTGTAGGTCGGGTTTCTTTCCAGCCACCCGAGCGGTGTGAGCATGCCCAGTATGAGCGCCAATTCCGCGTGCTCGGGGATCTCGGACTGCACGAAAAGAACACTTTTCTCTGGGTCGATGCCGCAGGCCAGCCAATCGATCACCATCTCAATGGAGTTTCGGGCGATCTCGGAGGGGTTCTCATACTCGCCCATGAGCGCGTGAAGATCGGCGACCATGAAATAACACTCGTGCGAGGCCTGGAGAGTTTTCCAGTTTTCCAGCGCCCCCACCAGATGCCCCAGATGCAAAGGCCCTGTCGGGCGCATGCCCGAAAGCACGCGGCTCAAGAGCGGGTGTCTCCTTTACTCGAGTTTTCTGGCTTTTTTCTGGATCTCATACACTTCGATGCGGTCGCCGGGCAGAAGCTCATCGAAGTTGGCCACGCCAATGCCGCATTCAAACCCTTCGAGAACCTCGCGTGCGTCGTCTTTGAAGCGTTTCAGACTTTCGATCTTGCCCGCCTTGATCTTCTGGCCGTTGCGGACAACATGGCAGGCGGCGTTGCGGATGATCTTGCCTTTTTGGACCATGCAGCCTGCAATGGTGCCCACCTTGGAGACCTTGAATATCTGCCGCACCTCGGCGAGACCCACGAACACCTCTTTGAGCTCGGGGGTGAGAAGACCTTCCATGGATAGCTCAATGGCCGTCTTGACCTCATAAATGATGTCATAGAAACGCACATCCACGCCTTCGCGCTCGGCCGCGTCCTTGGCGGTGTTCGCGATGCTCACATGGAATCCGATGACCACCGCGTTGGAAGCGGCGGCAAGCATGACATCGGACTCCGAGACTTCGCCGATGCCCGAGTGAATGATGTTGAGACGGACATTTTTCGATTCGATCTTAGCGAGCGTCCCGCGCAGTGCTTCCACGGATCCCTGCACGTCGGATTTCAGAATGAGCTTCAGCTCCTGCACGGTGCCGGCCTTGATGTCTTCGAGCAGATGCTCGAGCGTGACATGCGCCATCTGCGCGGCGCCGCGAGCCGTCTGCCCCGCGATCTTTTGTTCGATGATCTCTTTGGCCTTGCGTTCGTCTTTCACCACAAAAAAGCGATCCCCTGCCTGAGGCACCGAGGGACAGCCGAGTATCTCCACCGGTGTGGAGGGCGGTGCTTCTTTCACGCGCTGTCCGCGGTCGTTGATCATGGCGCGCACCTTGCAATAAAAATTACCGACGATGACCACGTCCCCCACGCGAAGCGTCCCGTCCTGCACCAGCACCGTCGCGAGAACGCCGCTTCCCTGCGACAGCTCCGCCTCGACCACGGTCCCGCTTGCGGGGCCCGCGGGGTTGGCTCTCAGCTCCAGAAGGTCAGACTCGAGCGCCAGCATCTCCAGCAGTTCGTCGATGCCTTTTCCCGTTTTGGCGGACACGGGCAGCATGAGAGTCTTGCCTCCCCAGTCTTCGGCGGTGAGGCCATGCTCCATCAGCCCTTTTTTCACGCGGTCGGGATTTGCCGACGGCAGATCCATCTTGTTGATAGCCACGATGATCGGAACTTCCGCGGCCTTGGCGTGATGAATGGCTTCGATGGTCTGCGGCATAACGCCGTCGTCCGCGGCCACGACAAGCACGACGACATCGGTAACGCCGGCGCCGCGGGCGCGCATGGCCGTGAAGGCCTCATGGCCAGGTGTATCGAGAAAAGTGACGGCACCCTTCGGCAGAAACACCTCATAGGCGCCTATATGCTGGGTGATCCCTCCGGCTTCCCCGGCGGCGACTTTTGTCTTACGGATCGCGTCCAAAAGCGAGGTCTTGCCGTGGTCCACATGTCCCATGAAAGTCACGATAGGCGCGCGGCCTTTCAAGAGCGCCTTGTCCACGGCCGGTACCGCGGCCGTCTCGGCCGCTGTCACTTTTTCATCCGTTCTTTGCAGTTTTTCCAGCTCATAGCCGAGTTCGGCTACGACCTTGGAGGCGGTGTCGAAATTGATCGACTGATTGATGGACGCAAAAATATTGACCTTGATGAGGCGTTGAATGAGGTCGTTGGGTTTCAGGAACACCTTGGCGGCCAGATCCTTCACAGTAATAGAGGCCTCGATCTCGATCTTTTTCATTTTCACAGGTTCCGTCGGCGGTACGGGCGCCACCGGTTTCACCAGCTCTGCGGGTCTGTGTCTTTTTGCTTCGTGCGAGATCTTGGGCCTCACGGGAGCCATATACATCGGGGCTCTCTTTACGGGCGTCTGCACAACCGCCGGCTTACGCGTTTCCACGGCGGGCTTCGTGCCCAGGCGCTGCAGAAGAAACTCGCGCTTCACGTTTTCAATGGACGAGGATGGCGAAGCAGGCGCCGACGGTTTGGGAGCCGGGGCCTGCGGTTTTTTCAGCGAATTCTTCACGGCCTTCACCTGATCGTCGGTGAGCACGCTCATGTGGCTTTTCACTTCCATTTTTAGGGACTTGAATTTATCGATAAGCTCTTTGGAGGGCACCTTGAGCTCTTTGGCAAGTTCATGCACGCGCACGGACATTATTCCTTGGCTTCCTCGGCGGCCTGCGGAGAACCGATCGCCGCCATGATCTTTTCCAGCGTTTTCTTTCCGATGCCTTTCACTTCCATGATCTTTGCGGGGCCCGCCTGACGCAGGTCTTCGAGCGTCTTGTAGCCAGCTTCGGCCAGCGCCTCCAGCGTCTTGGGGCCTATCCCCTCGACGGAGGCGAGATCACCTGCCGCTGCCGGGGCCGCCGGAGACTCGCCCTCGGGCGCCATCGTGGCCTCGAGCTTCTCCTTTGCAATGTCTTTTTTCGAGCGAATATCAATGGACCAGCCGGTAAGCTTCGAGGCGAGACGCACGTTCTGCCCGTTCTTGCCGATGGCCAGTGACAGCTGGTCATCGCTCACGATCACCTCGACTTTTTTGTCTTCGGGGCTCAAGATCTTCACGGAAGCGACCTCGGCGGGGCTCAGCGCCGCCTTCACGAATTCTTCGACGTTATCGCTCCAGCGCATGATATCGATCTTCTCACCCTGAAGTTCCTGCACGACGCCTTTGACGCGCGAGCCGCGGATGCCGACACAGGCACCGACGCAGTCGACCTTTTCGTTCTTGGACCAGACGGCGATCTTGGTGCGGTCGCCGGGCTCGCGGGAGATAGCCCTGATCTCCACCATGCCGTCGGCGACTTCGGGGACTTCGAGCTCAAAAAGGCATTTCACAAAACTGGGATGGCTGCGCGAGAGAATGATCTGCGGGCCTTTCACGGTCTTGTTCACTTCGAGAATGTAGGCGCGGATGCTGTCGCCCTGGCGATAGTTGTCGCGCGGGGACATTTCCCTTTTCGGCAGCACTCCTTCGGTTTTGCCGAGATCGATGAGAAGCGCGCCTTTTTCAAAACGGTACACGGTGCCGCTGGCGATGGAGGAGGATTTGTTGTGGAACTCGTTGAAGATGACGTCGCGTTCGGCCTCGCGGATCTTCTGAAATATCACCTGCTTGGCGGTCTGGGCGGCGATGCGGCCGAATTCGTTGGAGACGATCTGCTTGCCGTCGGAAAATATCTCGATCTTGCCGGATTCGAGGTTGATCTTGACCTCGACCTCTTTGTCCTTGTCGTGCAGGACTTTTTTCGCGGCGGAGATCAGCGCAGCCTCTATCGACTCGATGAGGACCTGGCGGCTGATGCCCTTCTCTCTTTCGATGTTTTCCAGTACCGTGATGAGTTCGCCGTTCATGTTCTTTTCCTTTTAACCGTTCATCCGTATGTCGCGCACGGCCTTGATGATGGGGTCGAGGGCCACCCGGATGCGCTTGTCTCCCACCTGCAACTCGAGGCCGGACTCGTCGGCCGCAACCACCTCGCCGATCAGCGTGGAGATCTTGCCGGTCTCGTCACGATGCACCACTCTCAGCTGATCGCCGATCGCCCGCGAGAAATCCTTCGCGGTTTTCAGCAGCCTGTCCAGCCCGGGGCTGTTCACTTCCAAAATGTAAGGCGTTTGGATGACCGCGTCTTTTTCGCCTAAGGCATCCAGGAGATCGCCGAGATGCCTGTTGATGACCGCGCAGTCTTCGAGCGTGATGCCACCCCGCTTATCGGCTAAGATGGTGAGCACGCCCCGGCCTCCGGAACGCCGGAAAGTCACTTCCACGAGCTCGGCGCCCAAACGACCTATCTCGGCCTCGATCTCCCCCAAATGTCTCTCAATTTCAAAGGGCAGCGACATTCTTTTTCCTGAAATTTATGCAATAAAAAAAGTGGGTCTGCACCCACTGTCTGAAAGTGAAACAAGTTGACGGCTGTTAGATTAGCAAAATTAAGCTAATTTGTCAAGCTGAGCCAGGACGGCGCTTTCGAGATTGGGGATGTCTACAAGGAGTTTTTCACCTGTTTTCCGGACCTTGATCTCGGCCTTGCCGTTTTTAAGGTTTTTAGGACCCAAAACAACCTGTAAGGGGAAGCCCAGGAGGTCAGCGTCGTTGAATTTGACTCCCGCCGAATCCTGCCTGTCGTCGACGAGCATATCCACTCCCCGCCTCTCGAGCTCTTTCGAGGCGGCCAGCGAGTCGGCGATGGCGTTGGACTGCTCATCTTTGGGATCTATGAGAAGCACGAGAATCTGATAGGGGCTGATATTTTTAGGCCAAATGACGCCTTTTTCGTCCGCGTGCTGTTCGATGGCCGCGGCCAAAATGCGGTTCACGCCGATGCCGTAACAGCCCATGATCATGAGCTTTTCCTTGCCCTCGGCGTTCAGGAAATTGGCTTTCAATGGTGCCGAATAACGGAGATTCAATTTGAAGATATGTCCCAGCTCGATCGCGGTGCGAAAACGCAGCGGCTTGCCGTCTGGCGAGACATCACCCTCGATCACCTGGCGGAAATCTCCCAGCACCGTATCCTTGCCGGAGATATCCCCCAAATTCATATTGATCAGATGACGATCGCGCACATTGGCGCCTGTCACGAAATCGTGCATCTCGAGAACATCTTCGTCGATATACATTTTAAGGAGAGGGTTGCCACCCGCCGGAGGCGGGTCCGCCTTCGGCGGAAACGGCCCGCTGAATCCAAACGCCGAGCCCAACTTTTCGATCGCTTCACGGGACGCGAGGAAACACCCTGGCTCCGCTTTCTTCAATTTGTACTCCGACACTTCATGATCCCCGCGAACCAGCACCTCAAAAAAAGACCCATCCGGACGCTCATACATCATCGTCTTAACCAGGTCTTTCGGGGTCTTTTTTAAGAAATGTGCGACGGATTCCACGCTGCTATGCCCCGGAGTCTGCACTTCGGTGGATTTCCCCGAAGGCGCTTTTTTTGGAAAAGTGAGCCCCTTCAGCCGGCGCGAAGCCATCTCAACGCTGATCACGGTGTCGCTGTCCCCGAACTGCACCATCCAGTCCTCACCCGCATCCGAGAAAAGAACGAATTCCTGAGAACCCGACCCGCCCATGGCTCCGGGATCCGCCTGTACGATATAAAAATCGAGGCCGCTTCGCGTGAATATCCGCTTGTAGCATTCTTTCATGCTCTCGTAGGTGGCATCCAAACTCGCGTCATCGGCGTGAAAACTGTAGGCGTCCTTCATGATGAACTCGCGGCTGCGGATGACGCCTGAACGCGGGCGCATCTCGTCCCTGAACTTCGTCTGTATCTGATACACGAGAAGCGGTAGTTGCCTGTAAGACTGCACTTCTCTGCGTATGAGGTCCGTGACCACTTCCTCATGCGTGGGCCCGAGCACGTTGTCTTTGCCGTGCCTGTCCTTGAAGCGGATCATGTCCTGCCCGAGAATGGCGAGGCGTCCCGACTCTTTCCATATTTCAGCGGGATGAATGGCCGGGAGCAGAAGCTCGAGGCCGCCGGCCTTGTCCATTTCCTCGCGGATGATGTTCTCGGCCTTTTTCAAAGCGCGCACCCCTAAAGGCAGGTAGCTGTAAGTGCCACTGGCCAATTTCCGGATGAGGCCGGCGCGGAACATAAGCCTATGGCTTTTGATCAGCGCTTCCTGGGGATTTTCCTTCAGCGTGGGGACCAGCGTCTTTGTCCAGCGCATGACTAGGAGAAGAACACCAGGGCACCAGGTACCAGGACACCAGGGAAAGCCCGCTTTTGGTGCTCTGGTGCTCTGGTGCTCTGGTGCTCCAATTGGCTTAGGGTATTCACGAGGTTTTTTTCATAAAGAGTTTAATAAAATTCTCGACGATCGCAAACCGGTGAATATCCTGAAAAATGACGAACGCCATCAGCACCAATAAAAGCGCCATGCCGACCTGCGTCATACGCTCTTTCACCGTTTCGCTGAGCGGCGAGCCTTTGATGCGCTCGATGGCGATAAAAAGGACGTGCCCGCCGTCGAGCACCGGGATCGGTAGAAGATTGAGCACAAAGAGGCTCACGCTGAGCGAGCCCATGAAATACAAAAGGTACATGAGGCCGAGGCCCGCGGCCTGCTGTGTCATGAAGAAAATACCTATCGGTCCCGTCATCGATTCCTTGAAAGGCAGGGCGCCGACGATCATGAGCCCTAGCGAAGTGAAGATCATGACGGTCAGCGTGTAAAGCCGCTCGGCTCCGAGAGCCAGCGCCTTGAAAAAGCCGCTGCGGATGTGGATGATCTCGTTCGAAGGCGCCACGCCCACGAAGGAATAACTGATCTTCTTTCCAAAAAGGTTACGCCCCTCGCGCGCGTTAGGGGTCAGCGTCAGGTCGAGGCTCTGCCCTTGTCTCGACACGGTGAAAACGAGGCGCTGTTTCCCCTTATGCACCTCCTCCAGAAGTTCTTCCCAAAGCGTCACGGGACGGCCATCCACTGCCGTCACACGGTCCCCTTCCAGCACGCCGGCCGCCTGCGCCGGCGAATCCGGAAGCACTTTACCGATGTTCGAGGTCAGTGTCGGCTGTCCGATCATGAAAACCGCGGAAAAAAGTGCAAAGGCAAGGAACGCGTTCATCAACGGGCCGGCCAGCACCACGGCCAATTTCTGCCCGAGACCTTTGGACTGGAACTCCCAAGGGGCTCCCTTGGCTTCCGCCGGGTCTTCGCCGGCGAGCTTCACGAAACCCCCGAGCGGCAGTACGGAAAAACAGAACTCCGTCTCGCCGAAGCGTCTGCCGAACAGGACGGGACCGAACCCGATGGAAAACTTTTCCACGCGCACGCCGACAAGGCGCGCCACGATGAAGTGGCCGAATTCATGGACCACCACGAGCACGCTCAAGACGACGAGAAAAACGGCTAAACTTCCTAGGCTTGACACAGTCTTTTTGTCTCCTCAACGGCCCACTCGTGGATGGATTGGATCTCCGACAAACCGGGATCGGGCACATGCCGATGCCTCGAAAGGACTTTTTCGATGATGCTGGGTATCTGCAAGAAACGGATCCCGTCTTCGAGATAGGACCCGACGGCTACTTCGTCCGCGGCGCTCAAGACGCAGGGGGCACTGCCGGAGCGGCGTGCGGCGGCGTACGCGAGGTCCAGGCAGGGAAATTTTTTCCTGTCCGGGGGAGCGAAACTGAGGCTTTTCAGCGTGTGGAAATCGATGCTCGCCTCCGGTGGTGACGCGAGACGCTCAGGGAACGACATGGCGTACTGTATCGGCAGCTTCATGCAGGTCACGCCGAGTTGCGCCATCACGGCCCCGTCCTCGAATTCCACCATGGAGTGGATCACGGCCTCGGGATGTATCAGCACGTCGATGCGCTCCACCGGAATATCGAAAAGCCAACGCGCCTCGATGAGTTCTAGCCCCTTGTTCATCAGCGTCGCCGAGTCCACGGAGATCTTTTTGCCCATTTTCCATTCGGGGTGATTGATGACGTCCTCTTTCGTCAGATCCCCAAATTTAGCTTCAGCGATCTCGCGCAGAGGCCCGCCCGAGCCCGTAAGAATGAGGCGGCGCACGCTTTCGCGCGGCTGTCCCTGTAGGCACTGAAAAATGGCACTGTGTTCGCTGTCGACAGGGATGAGAGAGGCTTTTTTGTTCTTTTTCAGGGCGGACATCACGAGGCTTCCCGCCGCGACGAGTATCTCCTTGTTGGCCAGCGCCACACGCCGGCCGCGCTTCAGCGCGTCGATCACCGAACGCAGGCCGCTGGTGCCCGTCGTGGCCGCCATGAGAATATCCGAATCTAGATACGCGGTGAACGCCCGCAGGCCTTCTTTTTCGGTGAACACGCGGAGGCGCTTGCCATACTCGCGACGGAGCGCCACGGCCGCCGTTTCCTCTTTTAAAAAAACGGCCTTGGGGTGAAAATCGTCTATTTGCTTTCGGAGCATCTCCACGCGCCTACCGGCTGCCGCGAGGCCTTCCACTTTGAAGGAAGCCCGGTGGCGACCCGCGACTTCCAGCGTATTGAATCCGACGGAGCCGGTGGAGCCTAGGATAGTGACGGTTCTGGGTTTCATAAAAGCACTTTGAGATGAAAATAGAAAATAGGCGTCGTGAAAAGAATGCTGTCCACCGCATCCAGAACGCCGCCCATGCCAGGCAAAAGAGCCCCGGAGTCCTTGGCGGCGCAGGAGCGTTTCATGAGCGACTCCGAGAGATCGCCTATCTGCCCGATAACACCGATGAGAAGGCCGAGAACCAGCGCGTGCACGGGCCCGAAGCCGAGGGACAGCGCTTGATTGAACAGGACTGAGGCCAGCATGCTGGCGGCCAGCGCTCCTACGAAGCCTTCGACGGATTTCTTGGGACTGATGTGGGCGATCAACGGATGCCGCCCGAACGGCGTTCCGATACAGAACGCGCCGATGTCACCGGCTTTGGTGACAACCAGGAGATACGCGATCCAGTAGACACCCTGTTCGAGGAAGCGCATCTTGATAAGAAAGCTCAGGAACCAACTCACATAAAGGATACCGAAAAGCGTGAGTGAGATACCGACCAGCGCCTCATTAGTGTTGGCGCGCGAGAACTGAAGTAAAAAAAGGAATAGGCATCCCAGGATGAGGAACAGGATCTCGCCGCCAGCCTGCGTCGGCCCCTGCTCCATGAACACCACGAACGGAATAATAAGCCCCATCGCGACGCCGAAAAGTCGGTACACATGGAATTTCGCGTGGCGAAGCAGTGTGAAAAATTCGTAAAGCGCCAAGGCGATGAACACGAACACCTCCACGCTGAACCAGAACACGCCGCCGTAAAAAAGAATATAAGCGGTGAGCGCGATGAGCAGCGTGCTCGTGACGACGCGCTGGATCAAATTCAAAGGACGCTTCTTTCTTTGGAGATCGGCGATACGTCTCCAAAACGCCGCTCGCGCTTTTGGTATTCACGGATGGCCCTCACGTATTCTTCTTTCGTGAAATCGGGCCAGTACTTTTTCGTGATATAAATTTCCGAGTAAGACAATTGCCAGAGGAGAAAATTGCTGAGGCGCATCTCGCCGCTGGTGCGGATGAGGAGGTCCGGGTCCGGCAGGCCGGCCGTGTACAGGCGCTCTGAAAAAAAAGTTTCCGTGAAAACACGCGCGCGCACCGGTGCCTCGAGCCATTCGGGATGCGCCTTGGCTTCGTCGAGTATCCTACCCACCGCATCGAGGATCTCGGTACGGGAGCCGTAATTCAGCGCGACGTTCAAGATGAGCCGGCGGTTCATGCGCGTGAGATTCACGGCCTCGCGTACCTGCGCGAGCGTACTCGGCGGCAGACCTTCGATGCGCCCGATGCTGCGCAGGCAAACGCCCTGCTTCACGAGATGGCGGATCTCCTTGGTGAGAAAAATGTCCAGAAGGCTCATCAGCATGCGCACTTCCTCTTTCGGCCGCTTCCAATTCTCCTGGCTGAAAGCGTAGATGGTGAGGATAGGCACTCCAAGCTCGATGGAGGCCTTCACGATCTCGCGCACGGACTTCACGCCGGCCCGGTGACCCGCGATGCGCGGCAGGCCGCGCTCGCGTGCCCAGCGGCCGTTGCCGTCCATGATGATCGCAATATGCTGAGGCATGTCGTTAGTCATCGCCGTCTCCCTAGTCGAAGCGTCTGCTTCTCATGCGAGCCGACGGAAAGGATGGCGATGGGCACCGAAAGCAGCGTGGTCAGGCGGCGCAGATACTTTTGGGCGTTCGCGGGAAGGTCAGAATATTTTTTCGCCTGTGTCGTGTCCCTCAGCCATCCGGGATGGGTTTCATACACCGGCTCGCCTTCGAGCTGCACGGTCAGCGACGCGGGAAATTGCTTGTAAAGCTTCCCTCCGTGGCGATAGCCGATGCAGATCTTGATCTCCTCGAGATCGTCGAGCACATCGAGCTTGGTGACGGCGATCTCGTTGATGCCGTTGATCATGCACGAGTAACGCACCAGCACCGCGTCGAACCAGCCGCAGCGACGCGGACGGCCGGTGGTCGCGCCGAACTCTTTTCCTTTTTTCCGGATGCATTCCATGAGCTTTGGACCGAATTCAGTAGGGAACGGCCCCTCGCCTACGCGCGTGGTGTAGGCTTTCACGACGCCCATCACTCGCTGGATAGCGTTCGGGGGGACGCCGCTGCCCACGGCCGCGCCGCCGGAGGTGACATAGCTGGAGGTAACGAAGGGATAGGTGCCGTGGTCCACGTCGAGCAGCGTCCCCTGCGCGCCCTCGAACAGGATGTGTTT
>CAZTBX010000066.1:0-13558 GCA_964612035.1 uncultured Planctomycetia bacterium | reverse complement strand
CAGATACAGATCGCGGTCGACTAGCCGCGGCGGCGCTCGAGAGCTTCGCGGATAGCGGCCTCGGGCACGTCGCGCACGACAACTGTCCGGCCAAGCCCGACCGGCAGCACAAAGCAGTTCACGCCTTTTTCAGATTTTTTGTCGTAACCCATCGCTTTCAGCACGCTATCCGGCGACAGGTTCCTGTAAAAAACGGGCAGTGAAAATTTCATCAGCATCTTTTCGATGCGTCCGGTGAGCTCCCTCTCCTTCAGCACTCCCAGTTTTTCAGCGATGTCCGCCGCGATCAGCATGCCGATGGCGACCGCTTCCCCATGCGAGTACTGCCGTGAAAAACGCGACGCGGCTTCAATGGCGTGGCCCGCCGTGTGCCCGTAATTGAGCACGATGCGCAGATCTTTTCTGTCGAATTCATCCTTTTCCACTATCCTCGCTTTGATCCGGGAGCAGCGCTGAATGACTTTTTCAAGCAGCTTCGGGCGGTGGCGCACTTCGGGGCCGAACTTTTCGAGCAGGGAAAAAAGACCACGGTCGCGTATCACGCCATATTTGATGACTTCGGAGAAGCCGTCGTTCCAGTGCCGCTCGGGGAGGCTTTGAAGCACCGAGGGATCGCTGAGCACCAATGCCGGCTGATAAATGGTGCCGAGCAGATTTTTGCCTTCGGGTAGATCGATGCCCGTTTTTCCGCCGATCGCCGAATCGACCTGCGCGGTGAGCGTTGTCGGGACCTGCACATAAGGAATGCCACGCCGGTACACGGAAGCCGCGAAACCGGTGAGGTCACCGATCACCCCTCCTCCGAGAGCCAGAAGTATCGGCGGGCGATTCTTCGCCTGCGCCGCGGCGATCGCGCGGATGAGGCGCGTGTAAACGGGCATGGATTTTGAGGCTTCTGAACTGCGTGCCTGAGGCGTCAGAAAGAATTTCACCGAAAAGCCGGCGTTCGTCAGCGCATCCGTCACCGGTTTTTCATGATAAACGGCGACGGCCTTTTGCGTCACAACGAGCACCGGACGGTCGCCGAGGCCGCGGGCCTTGAGCTGCCGGCCAAGGTCCGCCAAGAGACCGTTTCCGATGAGGATGGGATAAGAGCGCTCTTTTAGAGCGACGTGCACTCGTTTCATAAAAAAGGGGTTCAGCCGATCAGGCTGCCGGGCGCTAGCTCCGTGTCCGGTGCCAGGAGCGAGAGCTTGTCGCCTTCTTTGGCGGCCAAGAGCATGCCGTTCGACTCTACGCCGCGGATGATGGCCGGGGCAAGGTTGTGGACGACGACGATGTAGCGGCCTATCAGGGACTCTCGGGGATAAAACTTTTTGATGCCCGCGACGATGGTTTTCGCTTCACCGGCATCGATGGAAAGCTTCCAAAGCCTGTCCGCGCCTGGGATGTCCTCGACGGCCGTGATCTTCGCGACGCGCAGCTCGACTTTTTTGAAGTCCTCGAGCGAGACCGAGGTCACTTCTTCTCGGTCTTTCCGCCGGAGGCGGGTCCGCCTTTGGCGGGGGCTCCCCCGATGGGCGTCGCGGTCTTCTTTTCCGCAGTGCCGGCGGCTGGCGCCGGTGCCCCGGCCGCCGTTTCAGGCGCCGCAGCCTTTTCTTTCTTCACCTTGAGCCGCTGCATCTTGACCTTCGGGATGCCGAGAACCGTCTTGTCCTCGCTCCAGAGGCTCTTGTCTTTCAGGAATTTCAGGCGCTCATAGCGCTTTAGAACGGAACGGTGTTTTTTGTTCTTCCCCGCTCCACGGAGACTCGAATGAATGGACATTAAATACCCCCTTAAAAAGAGACGCTATTCTACAGCGAAAAACGAAAAACGAAAAGCGAAAAACTGTGGAGCCGCTTCGCGGCTTTTCACTTTTTGCTCCTTAGCACGGGGCTCAAAAAGCAGTCCTTGTAACGGCCCCGGAAGGCGGCCAGATCCTTTTTGGCCCCCTCTTTGTTCTCGTATTGGCCGTAGCAGACTAGAAAATAGTCCCCGCTGGACAGGATGAACGCCGAGAGACCTTTTTGTTTGAGGAGCCGGATCTCGGACTCGGCGTAGTCCCTTTTTTTGTGCGTAACAAGCTGGATGGTATAAGGCTTGGCCGGATCGGCGACGACCACACGGGGTCTTGGAGGCGCCACAGCCGCTGAAACGGGCTTCGGTGCCGTCGCCGGCACGGGAAGCACGGTCTTCACCGGCGCGGGTTCCAGTCGCGCCAGGCTTTTCCCCCGCATCACACCGAGAAAGAACACGGCACAGAAAGCGAGGATGAGCAAAATGCAGGCGACGAGGATGTGTTCGCTCGTGGCGCTGATGAGCACGGGTTTTTGGGATTTGGCAAGCGCGGGAAGCCGCTCCGGCCTTTCCGCCTGCTTTGAAAACTCCCCGAAAAATTCCTGCTGACTTTCCTGGTCTCTATTTTCTAGCATAAATTTTTATTAGTATATCAGGAGCAAAAGCGGCCCATCAAGACCATTCGGCGGTGAAAAGCGGACCTCGCATACCCACGAGCGTCAGCATCCGTCCGGCCAGGGTCAGTTTCACCGAGCGCTTGCCCCCTTCTCCCGGCGAGAGCCGTTGCGTGACACTTTTCGGGAGCGTGTCGAGCCAGCGTTCGGAAAGCGTCAGCCGCAGGCTCGCTTTTTCGATGTTTGACCGGTCGAATACCAAGCCGCCGCGGACGCCCATATCGCTCCCCTCGAACTCGACGATGCGCAGGCAAGGGAGACCCCTCACGCGTTTCAGGCGTAGGCTGGCGGTATATGGACCGGCACTTGTTGGGCCGAGCACCGGCAAAGTGGGCAGTGCCGCTTTGGAAAAATAGACACTTGTGAGGCCGAGACGCACCTCTCCGGGTAAAAACACGCTGTGGTGAAAAAGCATGCGTCCTGGGCCGGAATCAAACATCACCTCGCCCCGGTTCGTGCCAAGCTGCAGGGAGGCGAACGAAACAGTGCTCCAGGCCCGCATCCGTACGCCTGTTGCCTCTACGCGAAACCCAAAGGCAGCGCCGATCACCCTCGAAAAGGCTTTGTCAAGCCACGCGCCTTTCAGCGGAACAAGCGAGGTCAAAAAAACGAAGCCGCCGAACGCCGCAAGCAGCAGGGCCGGACGCTTTTTCACACTTTTTTCAGGCGGGAGAGGATTTCAGCGATCTTTTTCTTCGGCAGCGGACAGGAGTACCCGACGGTGGAAGTGGTACGATGGGCTTTCAAAACCCCTTTGTCCGCAAGATGCTCAAGCGCTTTCCGCACCGCCGGAAGGTTTTCCTCGATCCAGGTGGAAACGCCTCTCGGGGTGTCGATACTGCCTTCGTTCTCAAGAAAAAAGCGTAGGATCTTGCCGCGGAGCTTCGGGTCGATCGCCGCACGGGGTTTAGCGGGCATTTTTCCTGTATTTCTTAAAGCCTTCTTTTTCCACGATCTTCGTGAACGCCTCCACTACCTTGGGGTCGAATTGCGTGCCGCTGTTCTTCACGATCTCCTTCAGCGCTTCCGTGAGCGAGGACTGGTCGCGATACGGCCGCCCGGTGATGATGGCCTCAAAGGCGTTGATCACGGACAGGATGCGCGCACCGACCGGAATAGTTTCCCCTTTCAGGCCTTCCGGATAACCCGTGCCGTCATATTTTTCGCGGGAGTAAAGGATGATCGGCGCCACCGGTCTCAGGCTTTCGAACGACTGCACGATCTTGGCCCCCTTGATCGGATGCTCGCGCAGCACCGTGTATTCCTTGCCGGTGAGCTTCGTCGGTTTCTTCAGGATCTCCTCGGGGATGCCGACCTTGGCCGTTTCCTTGAGAAGCGTCGCATAATGCAGAGCCTGCGTCTCTTCTTCGTTCAGGCGCAGGTCCCGCGCGACTTTGAGCGCCAGCTGCAACAGCGCCTCGGGGGGCACGCCGTGGTGAGGCACGCGCGTGCCGAGAATGACGGCCAGTGATTGGATAGTCCCGAGCGTTACCCGGCGCTGTTCTTCGTATAGCTGGGCGTTCTTGATGGCGATCACCGCCTCTTCGGCAAGCGTCGTGAGGATCTCGAGATCAAAATAGTTGAATTCGCGGCTGTCCTTTTTATAGGACACCGTGAGCACGCCGACCACGTCTTCGTCGATCAGTGGGATACAGATGAATTTTTTCCGGAGAACGATCTCGGCCGTTTTGGCGACCCGGCCCTCGATGCCCTTGCCGATGTGAACGCGCTTTTGGGCTTCGGCCTTTTTAGGGTAACCCACCATTGCCTTGCAGGTGAGGCTCTTCGGCTTTTTGGGCCGGGATTTGGAGCTGAGCAAGTTGTCCTTCGAGCTCTTGTCCACTAGATAGATCGCGCATCGATTCACGCGAAGCACCTGGGCCGTCAGATGCGCCAGGCGCGAGACGAGCTCATCGAGGTTCAGCGTGGAGTTGATGATGCGATGGACGGTGTGCACCGTCGAGAGGGCGATGGCGCGCGGCCGTATCGTCGCCGAGAGGCGCTTCAGCTCTTCCGTCTTGGAGCAGCTTTCCATGAGAAGCTGCACGTGGTTCGCCAGCAGATTCAGAACGCTTTGCGAAGCGTCCTTTCGGATGCCGGTGAGGCCGAAGATCCCGACCATCCGCCCGCCGGAGACGAGCGGGATGCAGTAAGTCGGCATGCCCGCTGGGGCGTTCAGGGAATAGGGCTGGGTAAGCTTAGACTTTTTTTTCAGCGCGGCGAAGAGCTGGCCCGCATGACGGAACTTTCTCACCCGGGGATCGTTCCAGATCTCGTAGGACGATTCGATGCACTGGTGAAGTGAGCGAGGATTGCCGTTGATCTTGTAAGAGATCCACCAGATCGGGTGGCCGAGCAGCGCGTCGAACGAGTTACGCATCTTGCGCGTGCCTTCGTGCCGCATGAAATTGTCGAAAATTTCTTTTTCGTTGGCCAGTGATGGTCTCAAGACCTACACCCTTTCAAATGGAGCGAAGAACTTCTTGTACTCATCTTGCGCATAGCGGTCGGTCATGCCCGCGAGATAGTCGCAGATCACCCGGTGCGCGCCTTCGCGCTTCAGCCGCTTTTGGCTGCCCGGTGGGAGCTGCTCGGGTTTTGCCAGGTACACCCTGAACAGTTCACGGATGAAGCGGCGCGCCTTGTCGCTCATACGCACCACGCGGTAATGCTGGTAAAGCTTTTCTTTGAGGAAATGCCGCAGTTCCTCGCGTTCGGCCCTCAGCCCCGCGCTAAAAGAGATGACAAAACGGTCCAGTTTGTGCGCATCGCCGGGCCGCCGTAGGCCCGTTTTTTGGATATTTTTAGACGATTGATTCAAAAGATCGGTGACCTCGAGATTGATCAGCCCGCGGATCACCTGATGCCAGCGCACATCCGCTTTCATCGACGCGCTGAGAGAGACTTTTTTCTTCACGCGGCGCCATAACCCGATCTTATCGAGTTCCTGCTCGCCGATCAAGCCGGAGGTGAGGCCGTCGTCTAGATCATGATTGTCGTAGGCGATCTCGTCCGCTACGTCCACCACCTGGGATTCCAGTGAAGGAGACTTGAACGCTTCGAACGGGCCCATCCCTCTTTTCTCCGCTTCCTTTATAAGCTCCGGATGCTTGAAGAGTCCCACGCGCGACTCGTACGTGAGATTGAGCCCGCGAAAATCTGGGTACTGCTCTTCGAGGTAGTCGACGATGCGCAGGCTTTGCAGGTTGTGATCGAAGCCTCCGTGGTCTTTCATGAGCTCTTTCAGCTCATCTTCACCAGCATGGCCGAAAGGCGTGTGGCCGAGATCATGGGCTAGCGTGATGGTCTCGATGAGGTCGCCGTTCAGGCGCAGGGCCTTGGCGACGACACGGGCGACCTGGCTGGCTTCCAGCGAATGCGTCAGGCGCGTGCGGTAGTAATCCCCTTCGTGGTTCACGAATACCTGCGTCTTGTATTCGAGACGGCGGAATGCCGAGCTGTGGATGATGCGGCCGAGATCGCGCTGGAAAGCGGTGCGGTAAGGGTGTTCTTTTTCTGGGTATAGCCGCCCGCGCGTTTCCGAGCTTTTGGCGGCGTAAGGTGCGAGGCGCTTTTTTTCTTCGGCCTCGAGGCGGCGCCTATCGATCATCGCCGCGGCCGTCATGTCTCCGCGGACACGGCCGGCGCCACGCGGATGATCGGCGCCTTTCCGTAAAGGTCCATCAGCATGTTGATACGGGCAAGGCCCAGCGTGAGCACCCCTTTTTCTTTCGCAAGAAGCCGCGCGTTCTCATCGAGTCCTCGAAGGGCCAGCAGCACGCGTGTCACCGAAGCATTCTTGCGGCCGAAGCCGCCGACGAGGTCCAGCACTTCTTTTTCCGTCGCTTCCCCCTCGACGATCTTGCATACCCAGCAGCGTCCATGCCCGCGCGCGATGATCTCGCGCGAAGAGCCGCTCGTGTCCGCAGGCGTCTCACTTTTGATGATCTCGGTGAAATGCGGAAGCTTTCTCCTTTTTTCGCCGAGCTCGACGATGTCGTTCTGGAACAGGCTGAACAATTTCAACACGCGGTCGCTCGTTTCCATCCCGAGAAGCTCCTCGTGGTCGGCGATCAGCCGGCGGATGCAGTCGAGGAAGCTTTCGCTTTTGGCTTCGAGCCCGAGAAGCGAAAGCTCTTTTTTCTCGTACACCTCTTTCAGCCAAAACTTGAAGATCTTGTTATGAAATTGGAAGAACACCCCGTTTTTCACGATGAGCTCGTGCTCCATGAGCGAGCGGATCTGCTCTGACACTTCGCGCTGTCTCCGGTTCACGGCTAGGGACACTTCTTTCAGGCGGTTCTTGCCTTTGGCCATTTCGGTGAGAATGAGCACATGGCTCCCCTGCGCCATCGGTCCCGTCCAGGGCGAAAGAAGTTTCAGAAAATACTGGTTGAAGACTCCCTGCGATTCGTACAGCAGCTTCAGAAGTGTCTCGGCGATGGACCTCGGGCTGATCTCGGTCTCGCCGGAGGCGCCGGAGAGTTCCTGAAGACGCGTGACGAGGGTCTGGAGGAAGAACGGATGACCGTCCGTGAAAGCGACGAGAAAGCTTTTCAGCGTCTCGGAGATGCGTACGGGTTCGAGTTTTTTTTCGATGAACTGGTAAGAGGTCTCGAAATCGAAGGCCTTGAGGTAGATGCGCTCAAAATTGCCGAAAAGAAGCGCCAGCTTTTCGGCGAGGATCTTGCGGCTGGCGGAAAAAGAGGAGCTCGCCAGCACGTACATCGTGTCCTTCTGCACCATGATGCGCTTACCAAAGTCGGAAAACGCGTTTTTGATGCCGAACTCCCCGAGGCGATGGAACTCGTCGAGAATGACGATGCAGTTCTTGCCCGTTTCCTGCTGCAGCGTGGAAGTGATCTGAAAAAGCTTGGAGTACGCCTCCTCGGCCTGGCGATGTCTCAGGAGCTGCACGATCTCGTCGATCTTGGCAACGGTGCGAGGAATGGTGACCGCGGCTTTTCGGGCGAGCTCGGGGAGGGACACGACGGGGTCTATGTTTTCTTTTTCGCTGAGATACTGGAAAAGCAGCGACCGGATGAACTGATCCACGAAGTAGTCGAGAGCCTGGAACTTGATCTCGACGTAGATCGAGATCACCTGCGGGTCGCGGTATATCGTGAGGAACTGGCGGAGCAGAGAGGTTTTGCCCAGCTGCTGATGGCCGATGATGGCGATGTTCTGCCGGTAGCCGGACTTGAGCGCGTCCGCGCGTTTGACGAGAAGATCGATGATGGGCTGACGGCCGAAAAAATCGCCGCCGACTACCGGATCACTGAACATGAAAGAGTCTGATCATTGGGCCTGAAAAATTATTCGTGATTCTTCCGCAGATAACGCTCGGGATCCACGGCCTTGGAATCTTTCCGGATCTCAAAATAAAGCCTGCGCGCATTGCCGGGACCCGTGCCCGCGACCGCGATCGCCTGCCCCGCTTTCACGCGCTCGCCCATGCGCACGAGGTTCTTCGAATTTCGGGCGTAAACCGTCGAGAAATCGTCCGCATGGCGCAGGATCAGTGTTTTGCCGTAACCGCGCAGGCGCTCGTCGGCGAAAACCACCTCCCCAGCCCTCGAGGCGACGACCTGGCCTCCGCTTGCGGATTCGAGCACCATTCCTTTGATCGAAACGCCGTCCTCGCGAGCACCGTAAGGCAACACTATCTTGCCTTTCATCGGTAAAATAAAAACGCCCGTGTCCGGCAACGACGGGTTTTGGGCGACGGTATTATCATACCTCTGTGCCGCACAGCCAGTCAAAGAAATTACCAGAACACTAGCGGATAGCGTAGAGCGTGTAGCGGATAGTAAATAACCTTTAAGTTTCTCTACGCTCCACGCTCCACGCTCTACGCTCATAATGGAGCGGGTGACGGGAATCGAACCCGTATCTAAAGCTTGGGAAGCTTTCATTCTACCACTGAACTACACCCGCGACTCAAAACTTCGTCAATTCCCGGAACTGCTTATAACGCCGGGTGATGTCCGCGCGCGTGAGTTCGGCCACGCGCGTCAGGCTGAAACTTTCGACATTGTACGACGCGAGCACACTGCCGTAGATCACGGCCTGGCGTATCACCTGCCGGTTCAGCTTCGGCGACCGCGTGAGATATCCCATGAACCCTCCCGCGAAAGAATCGCCGGCTCCTGTGGGGTCGAACACTTTTTCAAGCGGATACGCCGGCATGGAAAAAAGGAAGCCGTCCGCGAAGCAAAGCACGCCGTGCTCCCCTTTTTTGATCACGAAAAGTTTGGGTCCATGCGCGCGCACCCATTGGGCGGCCTTGAGCAGGTTATGTTCTCCGCTGAGCTGTCTCGCCTCGCCGTCATTGCAGAGGAAAACGTCCACTTTCCGGAGAAGCGTGAGCAGACTTTTTTTCTTCTGCGTGATCCAAAAATTCATGGTGTCGCAGGCGCTGAGTACGCAACTATCCATTTGTTTCAACACGGCGATCTGCAGGTCCGGATCTATGTTCGCGAGGAACACGAAGCGGCTGCGGCGGTTTTCCGGAGAAATACGCGGCCGGAAGGTCCGGAACACGTTCAGCTCGGTCTTGAGCGTTTGCGCGTTATTGAGATCGAATCCGTAAAAACCTTTCCAGCGGAAAGTTTTTTGGCCCGGCTCGACGCGGAGATCGCGGATGTCCACCCCCATGCGCCGTAGAAGCGCTAAGTGCTTTTTCGGGAAATCCTCACCGACGGCCGCGACAACGGAAACGGGTGAAAAAAAACGCGCGCTGGCGCTGAAAAAAGTGGCCGAACCGCCTAGGGCGTCCGTCACCTGTCCGAACGGCGTGCGGACGCTGTCAAGCGCGACGGACCCGACGGCAAGGATACGATTGGGATTCATGGCCGGCGGAGTGTCCTCGCCGCTTTTTCCGGATCCTGGGCGCCCATCACGGCACGCACCGCGGCGACGATTTTTGCTCCGGCTTTGCGTACTTTTTGAACGTTCGAGGCGTCGATGCCGCCGATGACGACAAAAGGCGTGCGGATATTCTTCGCGGCAAAACGGACGAAGCGGAGCCCGGTCGCCCTGGCCGTCGGCTTCGTCGGCGTGCTGAACACGGGTCCGACGGCAATATAATCAAAACCCTCTTTTTCGGCGAGTCTCGCCTGCCGGTGCGTGTGCGTGGAGCGGCCGATGATGGCGTTGTCGCCCAGAATGGCCCGCGCACGATGCAGTGGCCCGTCGCTTTGCCCCAGATGCACACCATCGGCGCCGGCGGTTTTTGCAACGGCCGGCCTGTCATTGACCAGAAGCGGGATCCCGAGCGGTCTTGTGATACGCAAAAGGCGTTTGGCTTGCCGGACGAGTTGACGGTCACTGGCGCTTTTGTCCCTGAGCTGGATGGCATCGGCGCCGCCGCGTATCGCTTGTTTGACCGCGTGTTCCAGCGAGCCGCCGGCCAAAGCCGCGCGGTCAGTGATCACGTAAAGCTTCCAGGAGCGGCAGAGTTTTCTTTTCGATTTCATAGACGGTGAAACGAATTTTTTTGATGTTTCCAGGGGTTTTGGCATCGACCAGTTTGGAGATCTCCTCCAGCACTCTCAGCGATTCTTTCGCACGCTCGGCGTTCGCCAAAAAGATACCGAGAGAGCCCTTCCTTTTCCCTTCCAGCCGGCTCGGCCCGCGTCCGACGTCGCCTCGGGCATCGCGCGACAACGCAAGCTCCGAAGAGCTCACCGGCAGCCGCTTGAGGCACGCCGTGATCGCATGCCTCGCCTTCTTCAGGCGGGCCGTAAGCTGCGCATCCTCAAGGACAAAGCGCGCGACTTCCTCGCACACTCGCAGGCCTTCGCGCGAGCGGTTGAAGTTCGCGTCGAGGATGCGGTGTATCTGCCGCCGTGTCATCCAAGCCTTTTGATCTTTTCCAGGAGGCGCGTTGTCGAAAACCCTTTGACGTATCCGAGCGGCATGGCTTTTCCGCCGTAAGACTCGACGAACGAAGCTCCCACCATATTTTTCCGCGTCCAGTCGCCACCTTTGCAGATGATATCCGGCCTGAGCGTGCGGATGACGCGTTCCGGTGTCGGGTCCGGGAAAAAGACGACGTAATCCACGGGTTCGAGCGCCGCGAGCATTTCGGCGCGCTCGGTTTCATGCACCACGGGACGGCCCTGGCCTTTGATCTTGCGGACGGAAAGGTCGGTGTTGAGGCCCACGACGAGAACATCGCCCAGGGCGCGTGCCTGGCGCAGCGTGCGGGTATGACCCACGTGCAGAATATCGAAGCAGCCGTTCGTGAACACGATCTTCCTGCGCCGCCTTCGTTCCTTTTCCAATTGCCGGACAAGCGCGCGTAGACTGAGAAGTTTTTTAGATTTTTTCATTTCAGATCGATTGGTCGACGATCTCACAGAGGATGTGACCGATGAGAATGTGCGATTCCTGGACACGGGACGTCCGGGTGGAAGGCACGACAATGCAAACGTCGGCCCCGGCCTTGAGCTTTCCGCCTCCCGCCCCCGTGAAGGCGATGACGGAAAGGCCCAGCGCTCTGGCCTTGGCGGCGCCGAGCAGAACGTTCTTGGAATTGCCGCTGGTGCTGAGCGCAACGGCTACGTCCCCTTTACGGCCCAGCGCCTCTATTTGGCGCTCAAAGATCTTTTCGAACCCATAATCGTTGCTGACAGCCGTGAGGATTGAGGTGTCCGTGGTCAGCGCGACAGCGCCCAGCGCGCGCCGCTCTTTTTCATAGCGGCCGACGAATTCGGCCGCTAGGTGCTGGCTGTCACTCGCCGAGCCGCCATTGCCGAAGAAAAACACCCGGCCCCCGCGTTTCACGCAATCGGTGAGAAGTTCAGCCGCCTTTTCTATCGAGGGCAGCGTTTCTTTGATCAGCGCCTCTTTGACAGCCGCACTTTCGCGTATGCCGGCGAGAATGGTGTCGCGGACGCTCATCCAAAAAACTTTCTCGCCATGTCGTAAAATGCCGCATCGACGGTTTTCAACTTACCGACGCCGACATCGATGGGCACGGCAACGATCTCGTTGCCCTTCAAAGCGACCATGTGGCCGAACTGACCTTGTTTCACGAGCTGGACGGCGTGCGCGCCAAAACGCGTGCCGAGAACGCGGTCGAACGCCGTGGCGCTGCCGCCGCGCTGGATGTGCCCGAGCACGGTGACGCGCGTCTCAAAGCCCGTCATCTCCTCTATTTTTCTCGCCAGCAGTTCGCCGATACCGCCGAGGCGCACGTGGCCGAATTCGTCGAGTTTCTTTTCGACCAGTACTTCGCTGCCGTCGAACTTGGCGCCTTCGGCGACGACGATGATGCTGAAATTCTTGCCTTTTTCGTTGCGCTTCCGGATCACGTCGCAGACCTCTTTCATCTTGATCGGGACTTCCGGGATGAGGATGAGGTCGGCGCCGCCGGCTATCCCCGAATGGATGGCGATCCATCCGGCATGACGGCCCATCACCTCCACGACCATGATGCGCCGATGACTCTCGGCCGTGCTGTGCAGGCGATCGATGGCCTCCATGGCGACGTTCACGGCCGTGTCGAAGCCAAAAGTAAAATCGGTGCCCGAGATATCGTTGTCGATGGTTTTCGGCACCCCCACGATGTTGAGGCCTTCCTTGGAAAGTTTGCTCGCTGCGCCGAGCGTATCTTCGCCGCCGATGGCGATGAGCGCGCCGAGCCCCAGTTTTTTGAAATGGCCCACGAGCTTGTCATGCGAATCTTTGTCCTTGAAAGGGTTGGTGCGGCTGGTGCCAAGGATAGTGCCTCCGCGATGGAGAATGCCGGACACCGCGCTCATGTCCAGGACGCAGACGTCGTTTTCCACGAGACCTTTCCAGCCGTTTTTCACGCCGAGGATCTCATAGCCTTCGCTGAGCGCCGTTTTGGTGGCGGCACGGATCACCGGATTCAGCCCCGGACAATCACCGCCTCCCGTCAAAATGCCGATTTTCATGGATGAAGCCTCCGTCTTTACAAAGTACTTTGCGTGCCCACCACTTCGGGCGCGGCTGGTTTCGATTCTTTCAGAAGCCTTTCGATGAAGTCCGTGTGCATCTGAGCGCGGCGGAACACTGGATTTTTCATGATCTCTTTGTGCAGAGGCAGCGTGGTCTTGATGGGCTCGATCACGAATTCTTCGAGCGCGCGCTGCATGATGCTGATCGCCTCGCCTCTGTTACGGCCATGCGTCATGAGCTTGCCGATCATGGAGTCGTAAAAAGGCGGCACGTCGTAGCCGGAGTGGGCGTGGCTGTCGATGCGGACGCCGGGTCCGCCAGGCGCGTGGTAGCGCTCGATCTTGCCCGCACAGGGCACGAAATCGTTGGCAGGATCCTCGGCGTTGATGCGGCATTCGATGGCATGGCCGCGCAGCTGCACCTTGTCCTGCCTTTTCACGGTGAGCTTTTCGCCGGCCGCGATACGGATCTGCTCTTTCACGATGTCGATACCGGTGATGAGCTCGGTGATGCCGTGCTCCACCTGCACGCGCGTGTTCATCTCGAGAAAATAAAAGCGGCCGTCGTCGTCCAGTAGGAATTCGATGGTGCCGGCATTCGTGTAATTCACGGCGCGGGCGGCCTTGATGGCGGTCTCCCCCATGCGGCGACGCAGCTTTTCATCCACCGACGGGGACGGCGCCTCTTCGACGAGCTTCTGATGGCGGCGCTGTATCGTGCAGTCGCGTTCATGCAGATGGATGGTGTGCCCGTGCGTGTCGGCGAGTATCTGCACCTCGATGTGCTTGGCTTTTTCAAGATACTTTTCGATGTACACGGCCGAGTTGCCAAAGGCCGCGTCGGCCTCGTGCTGAGTCGTCATGAGCGCGCTCACGAGGCGCACTTCGTTGTGACACACGCGCATGCCGCGCCCGCCACCGCCGGCGGTGGCCTTGATAATAACGGGAAACTTAATGCGCTTGGCGATGCGAAGCGCCTCGTCCTTGTCGCGTACGGCTTCCTGGGTGCCGGGGTTGATGGTTACACCGACCTTGCGCTTCATCTCGCGCGCGGCCATCTTGTCGCCCATCGAAGCGATGGCTTTGGAGGTAGGTCCGATGAACTTGATCTGGCAGGACTCACAGATCTCGGCAAAATGGGCGTTTTCGGACAAAAATCCGTAACCGGGGTGAATG
>CAZTBX010000065.1:0-17385 GCA_964612035.1 uncultured Planctomycetia bacterium | reverse complement strand
AGTGCCAAGCTTCGGGGTCAGACCCTTGAGCCTATCTCCACCGAGGGTCTGACCCCATAGCCTGCGTCGCGGGAATTGCTAGCGAGCACCGATGGGGCTGTCCGCCGGCAGCCTGCCTGCCGGTAGGCAGGGACCCGTTCGACGGAAAGCCAGGCCATGCCGACCCTAATGAGGCAAGGGGGAAGTATGTATTTTTAAATAATGGTTGACATTTATACTAAAAGTGATAGATTTTTAGTAAGTATAGGACTTAAAGTAATTACTTTAAGTACTGGAGACCTACAAGGATGTCTGAGAAAAACGGCCATAATTATCTCGTCACGGCCCAAGACATTTCCCGCCAGCACAAGATCGCTTATCCCACGATCAATCATTACACGGACCTCGGATTTCTTCCCATCGTGAAAAGGGAAGGCAACCGCCGCATGTACAGCAAAAAGCAAGTGCGTGAGCGCCTGCGCGTGATCACGAAGCTGGTCAACGAGGGGTATCCACTGCGCCTCATCCGCACAAGGCTCGCGAAAGGACGCTCGTGAGTTACTACCAGGTGCTGGGTTTCGAGAGAGAGCCGTTTTCCACTAGCCCGGACCCCGATTTTTTCTATTCGGCCAAAGAGCATGAGCGCGCGCTCACGAACGTGCTCATCGAACTGCGGCTGAAAAGGGGACTCAGCGTGGTGCTCGGCGACGTAGGCACTGGCAAGACCACTCTATCGCGCAAGCTCGTGCAGGATCTGCGCAGCCGCCAGGACTGCCTGTTCCACATGATGCTCGACCCCTCGTTCGAGGACAGGAAACTTTTCATGCTGACGCTTCTCAGGAACTTCGGCATCGCCTCCGAGGCGGGGAGTGACCCGTCTCTCACGGACATGCGCGAATCGCTGGAACGCTACCTCTTCCAGAAGGGGGTGGTGGAGCAGAAAACCGTGATCCTCATCATCGACGAAGCACAGAAGCTGGACGCCATGTCGCTCGAGATGCTGCGCCTTTTGCTCAACTACGAGACCAACCAGTTCAAACTGCTTCAGCTCGTGCTTCTCGGGCAAAACGAGCTTTTGTCGACGATACGCGCGATCCCCAACTTTTTTGACCGCATCAGCTTCAAGACCATCCTGAACCCGCTCGATCTCGAGGAAACGAAAGAGATGGTCCGTTTTCGCGTGGAGCAGGCGGGGTACAGGCGCCCCATCGAGCTGTTTCTCGATGACGCCTTGAAAGACATCCATCAGCACACCGGCGGCTATCCGAGACAGGTGACGCTTTTCTGCCACCGCGCGCTGAAGGATATGCTCATGAAAGGTAAGTGGACCGTGGACAGGCAGATCGTTGAAGATATCATAGAAAGCGAGTCGCATTCCGGATGGCAGAGAACAGACCGATTACTCCAGAAAAACAGCTTCTAAAGCTCATCGAAGGCTCGGACAAGGGCCCGGTGACCAAGGCCGTGCTGTTATCTCCGGCGTCCATTGGTTCCGCGTTCGTCGGCGGATTCGCGTTCCTCAGGCGTTTGGTGAGCGGCAAAGGCGGCAGAAAGGCGCTCAGCCTAGCACCCCTGAACAAAGGGCTGACGGCGGCCGTCGCGGCTTTTGTCCTTTATATTTTGGCCGACTCGCTGGTGTCCGGAGTGCGGCTCCTGCGTCCGGCGGCGCTGGACTTGAAAGGCGAAAAAAGTATCTCGGCGCCGATCCCCATCTCTTCACAGTTGGGCGACGAAGCGTCTTACACCGGCAAGTTCTCTGCCCGTGACATTTTCAACGCGGGAGCCGTTGCACCGGCCGACTCCGGCGCCCCGGCACAGCCGGACCCGAACGCGGCCGTGGCCAATCTCTCGCTGGTCGGTATCGCCTGGTCGGCGAAGCCGGAGGCCATTATTGAGGACAATTCCAAACAGCGCACCTTTTTCCTAAGGGAAGGCCAGACGCTTCCGGACGGAGTGACCGTGAAAAAGGTGCTGAAAGACCACATTGTGCTTAGCCACAACGGGCAGGAGTTCGAACTGCGATGAAAAAACGCATGCTGTTCGCGTTTCTTTTCGGCCTGGCAGCGTTCCTCGTGTACAGCGCCGCACTTTGCTATAGCCAGGAAGAAACCATAGAAGTAACAGCCCCTTTAACGCCGCTCTCGCAAGAGACGCCGGCCGCTGAAACACAGGCTTCACCGGCGGCGCCTCCGAGCATCCACGACAAGGTGTCGCTGGATCTCCGCAACATCGAGGTCACGGAGGCGTTACGCTATCTCGCGGAAAAAGGCGGCCTCAACCTTGCTATCTCGAAGAATGTCAGCGGCCGCGTACAGCTTCTTCTGAACAACGTGGCGATCAAGGACATCCTCGACATCCTGCTCATCACCAATCAGCTCGCGTATGAAAAGACCGGTGACATCTACTACATCATGACCGAGGCCGAGTACAAGGAGCGTTTCGGTCGCAAATTTTCCGATACACGCAAGGTCCAGGTGTTCCGGCTGAAGTACGCGGTCCCGGACCAGGCGTTTGCGCTGCTAGAAATGCTGAAAAGTGACATTGGGCGTCTGCTCGTGGACCCCGAGTCCGGCACTGTGCTCGTGATGGACACCGAGGAGAATGTGAACCGCATGCACCTGGCGCTCGAGGGCCTCGAACAAAAAAGGCAGGTAAAGGTCTACTCACTCCAGTACGCCAAGGCCATCGATGTAGAAACGCGCCTAAAGGCCCAGCTGGACACGAAAAAGGTAGGCCTGATCAGCGCGGACGAGCGGACAAACAAGGTTATCGTTGAAACGCTGCCCGAACGCATGCAGGAAATAGATGAGCTCATTAAAGCCCTAGACCAAAAGACGCGCGAAGTGCTGATCGACGCCAAGATCATCAAGGTCACCATTTCTGACGATTATCATGCCGAGATCAAGTGGGAAGGGATATTCAAACAGATGACCACCGCCGGAGCGGCGTTCATTTCCAACTATCCTTTCGCGCCGCTGGCCCGTACTGGCAAAAGCACCGTCAGTGACTTCGTGAGGATCGCTCCGACGACGACGCCCTCGCAGACGAGCAAGAATGAACTGACTGAAAACCTGTTCCTCGGCCTCGTGGGCGAAGACGCCTATGAGCTTTTGATCAATTTCCTGAAAACGCTCGGCGAAACGAAGATCCTCTCTAATCCCAAGCTCGCTGTCGTGAACAACGAAGAGGCGAAGATCCACGTGGGGGAAAAGCAGGCGTACGTCACCACCACGACGACCACTGGCCAGACCACGACCACCACGGCGGAGGCGGTGACTTTCGTGGATGTAGGGATACAGCTTTCCGTGACGCCGACGATCAACGAAGACGGTTTTGTGACCATGAAGATCAAGCCGGAGATCTCGAGCGTCAGCTCCTATCTCACCACGCCGTCGGGTAACAAGATCCCCATTATTGACAGCTCGCTTGCCGAGACCACGGTGATGGTGAAAGACGGGACCTCGATCATTATCGGTGGACTCCGCAAAGACGAGCGGACCACCAATCGTAAAAAGATACCGGGCCTCGGCGACATCCCCATTCTAGGCGCCCCGTTCAACTCCTCCAACGACAAGCTCGTGCACACGGAACTGCTTATCCTCATCACTCCGCACATTGTGTACGGGGACAAGCTAGTGACCGGCAAGAGCAAAAACGACGACAAGCCCTTCATGTCCTACATGGACTACACGCATGATGACGTGGCAGGAAAGGCGCCAACACGGTCATGATGACACGCCTGTGGATGATATTCATCGGGGTATGCCTAAGTGGAGCGTTGGCCTGGGCGGTGTTGAATAACCAAAGCACCGCTACCGAGCTCAAGCAGGTCTCGGACAAACTGGTGAAAGCGGATGAGGATCACGCCGCGCTCGAGAAAAAATACAAAGACCTCGAATCCGACAGGGACAACGTGCTCGCCCAGACGAAAAATCTCCTGAAAGTCCAATCCCAGTACAACGAGTTAAAAACTACGCATGCACAGCTTGAAAAGTCCAAGCAGGCACTGGAGAACCAGCGTGAAAAATTGATCCAGTACAATCAAAAAGGCGATAAAGAAAAGTCCGATGCGCTTCAGACGCTCGCTCAATCGAATACCCTTCTGAAACAAGCGCAGTCAAAAGCTCAGGCGCTACAGAACGAGAATGAGGAGCTGAAGGCGGCCGCCTTGAAAAAGGCCCCCCCGACGGTGGCGAGCCCTCCAGAAGTTCAGCCGGCGACCGGTGAGACGGCCAAGCTGAAAAGTGAGAACGCGGCGTTGTCGAAAAGCGCCAAAGAGCTTTCCGACAATTTGAGAAAAGCGCTTGATCGTATCAAGGCCCTGGAGGGCGGGGGAAGCGGTGTTCAAAAAGAGGCGGCCGCTCTGAAAAAGAAGGTTCAAACGCTCGAGGCCGAAAACAAGAAACTCGCCGAGTCCAATAAGACACTCACGACCGCCAACAAGGCCCTCGGCGACGCAGCCAAGAACGTGCCCAAACAGTTCAAAGACGCCTCCAAGGAGAATAATACCCTCAAAACGGAGACAGGCCGCATGCACTACAACATGGGGGTACTTTTTTTAGAAAACAAGAAGCCGGATAGGGCGCTCCAGGAGTTCAGGCGGGCCCTTGATTTCAACCCGGACAACGCCGCCATTCACTATAATCTGGCTGTGCTTTACGCGGACATGGAAAGGCCTGATATGGCCATGGCGCATTTCCACAGGTTCCTAGACCTGGACCCTAATGCCAAGCAGGCCAATGAAGCCAGGACCTACATCGTGGAGCGGGAGGCCTACGGGGACAAGGAATCTAAGATTTCAGTCGGTTAATTTATTTTGCTAATTGAGGGTCTGACCCTACCCTAGGGTCAGACCCTCATGTATGTTAAAACTTGATAAAGTTAAATAATAAAGTTGAGCATATTGACTTCCTGATAAGAGGCGTGTATATTTGGGTTAAGTATGTGCTTCTTTGACAAGTTTATTTAGTAAGTGAAGGGCAAACTGCCCGATTCAGAGAACCAGGCGTTTAGCCTGGTTTTTTTGATTTAGAAGTAAAAGTGCCAGGCACTTTAGGCCTGGAGGCCCCAAAGGAGCGAGTAGAGCAGGAAATGCCGCGGTTGCCCAGGATCTATTTGGAAAGCGCGATCTACTACGTGACTTCAAAGGGTTCGGAGAACCAGGCGGTTTTTAAAGATAAGGCGGATTTGATGATGTATCTAGATCTGCTAACGAAATACAAGAAACAGCATGGATTCAAGCTTTTTTCCTATTGCCTGCTGCCGGACAGGCTGGAGCTTCTCATCCAAACCGGTGAAAGTGCCACTATCTCGGAGATCATGCACGATCTCAACTCCCTTTATACTAAGTACTACAACGGCCGCTACCAAAGAAAAGGCCATGTCTTCGAATCCCGCTTTCGCTCCGTGCTCGTGGAAAAGACCAAATACCTGGCCGCTGTAACACGGCACATTCACCTTGCCCCGACACGCCAAGAATCCCCGATGGAACCATCAAACTATCTTTTTTCCAGCCTTACCGCGTATATGGGGACAGTCCCCGGGGACAGTCCCCGGGGACTGTCCCCAAGGCCGGAGATGTTGGAAGAAATCCAGGAAGTTGTCGACTTTCTGAAGAAAGTAAAAGACGGCGTGTCGTATGAAAAGTACTGCCTCGAAGGTGATGCGGATGAAATAGCGGAGCTTGAGAAAAATTTGCGGCGAGCGTCGGTGCTGGGGTCAGAGAAATTCACCGCGGAAGTCAAGAACCGCGTCCGAGAATATTCCGAAGAACTGAAAGAGGGAGTGGAGGCAGCGCCGCGAAGAGGCTCGATACTCTTCGCGGGCGGCGCGGTGCTCGTGGTCTCGGCTTTGTCCGTCTACCTCTATATAGCCAAGACACAGGTTGAGAACCATTACGAAGAACTGCTGAGGCAGAAAAATGCCGAATACGAGGAAAAGACCCGCTTTGAGAACCGCAGTCCGCTTGCGCCCGAGGACCTGAAGGGGACTGAGTGGAATATCGAGCTTGTCTCCCGGTCGGACAAGGCGGCCGGCGTGGTGAAAGATGCCATCCATTTTTCTGGCAATGAATTTTCCAGCACTCATTTTGCCGCGCAAGGTTTCAAGCCAGTTCTTTATACGATCACCGCTCGCGGTAACGGGGTGTCCGTGTGGAAGGCCGAGCAGAAAAATACGGCCGGAGATACGCTTGGCTGGCGCGGCACCTGGCAAGGCGACGCGATGAAAGGCATCGTGAGTTTACAACCCGTGGGACAGAATGCTCCACGGGATTTTTCGTTTTTCTCGACGGAGTGGAAGAGAGGCGCGCGATGAAAAAGCATGCGGGCATAACACTGGGCGTCCTCCTTGCAGTTTTTTCATGCGCCAGCGCGGAGGCGGTGCAGATCAAGCAGGTTCAATCCGGCTGGGTGCGTTTCGCTGCTGCAGATGCCACAAAGACCGTGACACTAACCAAACCGAACGGCGTGGCGGTGGATCCTCTAAAGTCCATCTCAATGATCAATCCAACGGGAGGTTACGGGACCTCTTCTCCCACATCATCTGATAAAAACTATTTCTTTACAAGCGCCTTGGCTTCTTCGGGCATAGACACGACACTAACCATTCAACGGCCAGCAGGCCCCACGGTGGCCATGATGGTGTATTGGCAGGTCGTCGAGTTTGCGAGTGGAGTCAGCGTGCAGCGAGGAGCCACATTGATGCTGGCGACATCTTTGTCGCAGGACGTTCTGATCCAGGCTGTCAATACGGCAAAGGCTGTTCCCATTGTGGAAACGCGCATCAACGTAGGTACCACCAATCAGACCCATGAGTTTTTTTTACGCCCATCGTTTCTGAGCAGCACCATTCTGCGTCTAGAGCGTAACGACGCAACGGGCTCAACCAGTCTCGATGTTACTTGGCAGGTCATCGAATTCACCGAAGATACGAATGTGTTCACCGGGACTGGCACTTTCACTTCCGGGACTAGTACACAAGACCAATCCATTTCCGTCAATATTTCTGGAGCGGGTGTTCCGCTAAAGAACCCGGTGCTTTTTACCTATTTCACGGGCGATACGGGCATCAACGGTGTGGACAACATGCTACGCGTATTAGGAGCTGTTACGAATTTAGGCACTACGACGACGCCTGCGGTGTTGACTTTCACACGCGGCTACGTATCGACAGGAGCGGACGACCAGGTCTATATCCGGTATTACCTTATCGATTTTACTGACGGAGCGACGACGACCGTCGCGAAACAGCAGAATTTCGATACAGGTATTTTCCCCTTTAGTGAGGAGGTTAAATCTTCGACAGGTGGGACTCCTATCGTGATCACGACAGGCAGTAGCACAGTCGCAAAAATACACAATTTGCAAACGGGGGACATGGTGCACATTGCTGGCCATAATCAAGATGCGGCCAATGGCATCTGGCGTGTGACGTTCAATGACGCGACGAAGTTTTCCCTCGATGGATCTGCCGGAACAACGGGCGCCGGAGTCAGTGGTAGGGCTTCGCATTTTTCCTACGATGCTCTTTCTTCCGCCGTAGACACTCAGAGGACGATGATCGTGGGGTCCTCTCGCACAGGCCCCAGCACTTCAAATGCCAATAGTTATTATGTTGCCCAGGCCATGTTTACCGCTGACTTTGCCTTAGATAGGAACGGGAATCAGGTATTGCGTATGACGCGCACCGCCGAAGCGTCCACCACTATAGCGGCCATATCGCGGGCGGTTTACGCGGAATTTGGCCCTCTGACGCTGACAGCGCCCACGAGCGCGATGTCCGTGACGGTTGGCGATGTTTACACGGTGCGCTGGCTTCACGCGGACTCCGTGAGCGCTCATCCGTGGAAGCTGGAAATTTCAAGCAACGGCAGCGTGGCCACGCCCATCTGGGCGGATATGCCGAGTGTCTGTGGCGCTCCCTCCTATAATAGTCCGTGCACGGGGACCGTTTTGTCGGCGAGAAGCGTAGACATGAGGATCCCGGATGTCCTCGGAGCAGATGTGAGGTTCAGGATCACCGACACTCACTCGTCTCTTGCGTCGCTGCCTGTGGCCAGGAGAAGCGACGCCTCCAACAACAGTTTTTCCATCAAAAGAGGCCTCACGCTCACTTCTCCCGTCGGAGGCGAAAACTGGGTGGTGGGGGACAAGACCAAGTACATTATGTGGAATTATCTCGGTGAAGCGGGTTTTGGAACGCTGAAACTCGAATATTCAAAAACCGGCGGGGGCACTGCCAGTGATTGGATAGCTCCCAATGGCGGAGTCATTGCAACGGGGGTAGCGAGAGGATCATGTTTTGCCGGACTGTGTAGCGGCTCCTATCTCTGGAGCCCCGGCGGGAACGGCATCCCGGACCTCATCGGAACGAACCTGCGTGTGCGCGTGATTTCAGAAAGTGACGCGACTATCAGCAGTGCCTCAGCCGCCTCTTTCAATATCAAGCGTTCGATCACGCTCACTTTGCCGACAGGCACAAGCTCACTTACCGAACAAACGGCCTGGGACATTCGATGGACTTATACCGGTGAAACAGGGTGGGGCGCTGTCACACTGCAATATTCGAATAACGGCGGGACTTGGACGAATATCGCGACCGCGCAGTCAAAGGGCACAAACGGCCCGTTCGCGGGCACAGGTTCGTATACAGGTTCCAGTATCCCTTTAGGCCTTTTCGGACCCAATTTTCAAGTGCGAGTCTTCAGTGAGTCCGACAACACCGTGGTCAGCACCTCACCGGTTTTTGTCATTGAGCCCAATCTGAGACTGGACTCGCCCAATGGGGAGCAATCGCCGAAATGGGAGGCCGGTGACACCAAGTTGATCACCTGGACAAGAGGCGCGGCCGTCAGCAACAACTTGAAAGTCGAATATTCGACGAATGGTCTTTTGGGCCCCTGGACTGTCATTGTCGCGTCCACGCCCTCGAAAAACGTGGATACCACGCATGGCAGTTATTCTTGGGTGAATATTCCAGGCGCTGCCGTTGGCAGCAACACGCGAATTAAACTCACGGATATCGGCACCGGTGTCTTCGATATTTCCGATCTACCTTTTACCATCAAGCCCAGTATCAAGTCCATTTCGCCTGGCGTGGCTTCCGGAGAATCTTATAATTATGGGTCCAATATCGTGGTTGTATGGACCCCTAATGGGGTGACCGGTAACGTCAACATCCTTCTTTCGTCAGACGGCGGAGCTTCATATCCCACCACGCTGGCGACGGTTGCAGTGTCCCCCAATTCATGGCCATGGTCAACGGGTGCCCAGGCGCTTGGGACTAGCTACAAGATCCGCGTTCGGAGTGTCAACGACACCACAGTTTATGGCGATTCAGCGAATAATTTCGGGATCAAAGGCACAGTCACTGTCATCGCTCCGAACGGAGGCGAAAGCTGGAAAATCGGTGACACGAAGGACATTACCTGGAATCAGGTGCCCGCCACCGGTTTCGGGAACGTCGATATCGCTTATTCATTGAATAACGGAGCCGCCTGGTTCCCGATAGCGACAAACACCGCCGCTCCCTGTGTTTCAGGATTCTGCACCTATTCCTGGGTCTTGGACCCGGTCGCAGATCCAAATATTAAAACGAGCACACAAGCGCTTATTCGAGTCACGAAAAACGGTGATGCCGCCGTGACGGACCAGTCAGATGGCAATTTTTCCATCAAGGGCAACCTAAAAGTGACCTCCCCGGTCGGCGGAGAGGCATGGGATGTCGCTTCGGCGCACAACATTGTGTGGACAAGTTCACCGATCTCTCAGGGCAACGTGAAACTAGAATATCTCGTGGCCGGAGTGCCGACGACGATCACGGTCGCCGCTGGCGTCCCTTCCTCGAATTTAACCTATAGCTGGACGGTGCCGGACGCGATCTCAAATCAGGCAAAAGTGCGCATCACCTCCCTCACGGACTCTACGATCACCGATACCTCTACGGCAAACTTCACGATACAGCCCAAGTTCACTTTGTCGGCGCCAAACGGTGGCGAGACTTGGCTGGTAGGCGAGGCAAGGAACATTGCATGGACCAACACCGGGACCGTGAACACCGTGAACCTTTACAAATCGTTCAACGGCGGTAGCAGCTGGGTCAACCCACCGATTGTTTCAGGTCTTACAAATTTGCAGTCCTACGATTGGTCCGCTTCAGGCGGCGTCCCCGATAATATCGGCGCCACCAATCGCGTCAAAGTCGAAGCGGTCGTGAATGGCGTGACGGTCAGTGATATCTCGGACACCAATTACACCATCAAAGGGTCTATCACCGTCACTTCACCGAATGGTCTTGAAAACCTGCATGTCGAAGATATATTTCCCATCACTTGGGATTATAAGGGGACGCTTGGCAACGTAAAAGTGCTTTACTCGACTGACGGCGGCGTGACCTATCCTGACCCGGCCAATCTCATCGCCACTGTGCCGGCGTCCAATAGAAACTATGCTTGGACAGTCCCTGACGCCATCGGCAGTAACGTGAAAGTCAAGGTCATGCAGACGGGGGCCACGCCGAACGACGCTTTTGACGAATCGGATCAGGCGTTTTCCATCAAAGGCACTATCACGAGCGTCACTTCGCCGGTGTCCGGAGATGCCTGGGTGGTGGGCACGGTTCACCCCATCACCTGGACCACCAAGGGCACGAACATGGGGAACGTCAAGATCGAGTATTCGACGAATGGGGGGGTCACTTATCCGAGCTCGAATCTGATCACGCCGCCGGCCGGGGTTCCGGCAGGCTCGCCGTACAACTGGACTGTGCCGGACAATATCAGCGGTACGGTGAAAGTGAAAGTCACGCTTATCAGCGATTCCACGGCTTTCAGCGAATCAGCGCTCTTTTCCATTAAAGGATCTTTGAGTCTCAGTTCCCCGACCGCTGCCTCTTCCTGGGGTGTCGGTACGAGTCAAAATATCACCTGGACGCGCAACGGCAGCATGGGCAACTTGAAAGTGGAATACTCGACGACTGGGGGTGCTCCTTATCCGAACGTGATCGCCGCCAGTATCGCCTCCTCGGCGCTGACACAGGCCTGGACTATTCCCGACGCTATCGGCAGTCAGGTGCGCGTGAAGATCACGCTTTTGTCGGATGCAACGACATTTGCGGAATCGCCCAATTTCATCATCAAAGGATCTCTTAATTTGACCGCTCCCACAGCTGCTTCGGTTTGGGCTGTCGGCTCTTCTCAGAACATCACCTGGACGCGCAACGGCGCTAGCATGGGGAACGCAAAGATCGAGTATTCGACAGATGGTGGCGCTACTTATCCCGGCATGATCACGGCCAGCGTTGCGACCTCGGCTTTGACGCAGGCGTGGACCATCCCCGACGCGATCGGCAGTCAGGTGCGCGTGAAGATCACGCTTTTGTCGGACACGGCGACTTTCAGCGAGTCGCCGAACTTCAACATCAAAGGTTCCTTGAACCTCACTTCACCAGCCGTCAGCGATGTCTGGATCGTGGGTTCGAATCACGCCATCACCTGGACCAAGAACGGCACTATGGGCAACGTGAAACTCGAATATTCCAAAGACAATGGCGCGACTTTCCCGGATCTCATCACGCCGGCGCTGGGTGTTCCGGCCTCCGATCTGACTTTCCCGTGGACTGTCCCTAACGCGATAGGGAATCAGGTAAGAGTCCGCGTTTCACTGCTTTCTGACGCGACGACGAACAGCGTCTCCCCGGCATTCTCTATCAAAGGGTCTTTTGTCGTCACATCGCCGAATGGCGGTGAAACCTGGTCGATCGGCGAGAACAGGCCCATCACCTGGACCACGAACGGCACGATGAGCAACGTGAAACTTTCTTATTCCACGGATGGTGGCGTCACTTATCCGAACGTGATCGCAGCGACAGTCGCGAACTCGAGCCCGTACACCTGGGCCGTGCCTGACGCCGCCGGCAATGCGCTTCGCGTGAAAGTGGAGGATGCCACGGACGCGACGGTGTTCGACACTTCGAACGCGGACTTCACGGTGAAAGGCAGTCTCACATTGACGGTCCCAACAGCCGCGACGGTTTGGACTGTCGGCTCTTCGCAAAATATCACCTGGACAAGAAATGGAACGCTCGGCAACGCGAAGATCGAATACTCCACGAACGGGGGAGCCACTTACCCGAATACGATCACCGCGAGCGTCGCTACTTCGGCTTTGACACAGGCTTGGGCCATTCCCGACGCGATCGGCGGTCAGGTGCGCGTGAGGATCAGCCTGGTATCGGACGCGACGGTGAAAAGCGAATCCCCCAATTTTTCCATCAAGGGCAGTCTCGGTCTCGTCTCTCCGACGGCCGGCGATGTCTGGATAGTCGGCAGCGTTCATCCGATCGACTGGGTGCACAATGGCAGTATGGGCAAGGTGAAGCTCGAATATTCCACCGATAGCGGCGCGACTTATCCGAATCTCATCACGCCGATTGGCGGAGTCGACGCCTCGCTCGACACGCTGAACTGGGCGGTACCGGATGACATCAGTTCCAGCGCGCGCGTGAAGATCACGCTTATTTCCGACAGCACGGTGAACAACGAGTCCCTGAATTTTGCGATCAAAGGAAGTCTAGCGCTCACGTCGCCGGTGGCCGGCGATTCCTGGGCCGTCGGTTCCTCGCATGCGATCACCTGGAACAAAGTCGGAACCATGGGCAACGTGAAGATCGAGTATTCGACACTGGGCGGCACGGCGGGTTCTTATATCACGGTGACACCTGTTGGCGGCGTGCCTTCTTCGAGCTCACCGTTCAACTGGACGGTTCCGGACGCCGTGACCAATCAGGCCAAAGTCAAAATAACGCTTTTGTCCGATGCTTCGGTGTCCAGCGAATCACCTCTTTTTTCCATCAAAGGCGGCTTGACGCTCACTTCACCGGTGGGTGGTGAAAGCTGGGTAGTCGGCGACGACCATGGCATTGCCTGGACGAGAACCGGCACCATGGGCAATATCAAGATCGAATACTCTACGGATGGCGGAGCCACTTATCCCAATCTGCTCACGCCGGTTGGTGGGATCCCTTCTTATAGTTCACCATTCAATTGGACTGTCCCTGACGCGATAGGTAATCGCGTGCGCGTGAGAGTGAGCCTGCTTTCAGACGCGAGCGTGAAAAGTGATTCGGCCAACTTTTCCATCAAGGGTGGACTTGCGCTCACTTCGCCGGCCGGCGGCGAGACCTGGACGGTGGAAGATATTCACCCCATCACCTGGACCAAGGTTGGCTCCGTGGGCAATCTAAAGATCGAATACTCCACCGACGGCGGAGTGACTTTTGCGAACACCATCGCTGCTTCCGTCCCTTCATCGAATCTGACATTCGATTGGACGGTGCCGGACATCATCGGCAGTCAGGTGAAAGTGAAGGTCAGCTCAATTTCCGACCCCACCCTTAAAAGTGAATCGGGTGTTTTCACCGTCAAAGGGTCGCTGGTTTTGACCTCTCCCGCCGGCGGGGAGAACTGGATAGTCGGCAGTTCGCAGATCATCGAGTGGGACAAGAAGGGAACAATGGCCAACCTGAAGGTCGAGTATTCGCTGAACGGCGCTCCTTATTCGCTGGTCGCGTCGAACGTACCGGCCTCGAACGGCGCATTCAACTGGACGCTGCCCGACACCATCGGCAGGGCACGGGTGAAGATCACCCTGGAGTCCGACGCGACGCTCTCGAGCGAATCCAATCTTTTCTTCATCAAAGGCCTTTTGAATCTCACTTCGCCGGCAGCGGGCGATGCGTGGTCTGTGGGAAGCACGCACGCGATCACCTGGACTAAGACCGGCACCATGGGCAACGCCAAGCTCGAGTATTCGACGGATGGCGGCGCGACCTACACGAAATCGATTACTTCCGCTTCGGGTGTGGCGTCATCGCTTTTGTCTTACAATTGGGCCATCCCCAATGACATTAGCTCGCAGGTCAAGGTCAAGATGACCCTTTTGTCCGATCCAAGCACCTACAGCGAATCGCCGCTGTTCCAGATCAAAGGTGGGCTGGCGCTCACCGCGCCCGCCGCCGGAGATAGTTGGACTGTCGGTAGCACCCACAACATCCAGTGGACGCGCACGGGAAGCATGGGGGATATTCGCATCGAGTATTCGGTGAACGGGGAAGCCTACGCACAGGTCGCCCAAGTTCCTTCCGTGGATGGGACTTATGCCTGGACGGTGCCGGACGACATCGGAACGGCTACAGTGAGGATCAGCCTCGTGTCCGACTCCAGCGTGAACAGTGTCTCGCCCAACTTTTTCATCAAAGGCAGTCTTGCGCTTAGTTCGCCGAATGGCGGCGAGACCTGGGTGGTCGGGGACGCGCGTGACATCACCTGGTCCACGACAGGCGGCATCCGCTACGTGAACCTTTACTACACGGCCAACAGCGCCGCCGTGCCGGTGGTGTGGACGCCGATCAATACGCTAAAGATCCCGAACGCTCCTCTGTACCGCTGGACGGTTCCCGATGCGCTCGGAAATAGGATACAGATCAAAGTGGAGGACGCGGATGACCCGTCGGTTTCTGATACCTCAAACGCTAACTTCAAGATCGCGGGCTATGTTGGCCTGACCTATCCGAAAAACGGGGGAGAAAGCTGGATCATCGGTTCTACGGCGAATATCACCTGGACCAAGCGCGGATCTTTCCCGTTCGTGAAAGTCGAATACTCCACGAACAGTGGCTCCAGCTATAACTTCGTGGTCACAACGGATTCCACGACAGGCAGCTATGCCTGGACCATCCCCGATGCGGCCGGCAGCCGCGTGAGGGTGCGCGTTTCCAACGCGGATGACGCCTCCGTGAATGACGCCTCCATCGCCGATTCGGTGATCCGGGCGGGTTTTGCCTTCACAGTTCCCGCCGGTGGCGAGTCATGGCCGGTGGCAAGCGCTCAGGTGCTTCGCTGGACCACGGGGGGCACGGTCTCACGCATCGATCTCAAATATTCGGTGGACGATGGAGCCACTTATGCGGCGCTGGCGTCCAATATTTCCAATAATGGTTCTTATAACTGGACGGTGCCGGATTCTATCTCCGCGAATGTCCGCGTGAAAGTTTCCGATACGGCGGATCCGGTGGCCTCCGATATTTCTTCCTCTTTCAAGATCCAGGGCGTTCTCGCGCTCACCTCGCCCCGTGACGGCGACCGTTGGACCATCGGCTCCTCTCCCACGATCTCGTGGAACAAGACGGGGAGCATTTCTCAGGTGAAGCTTGAATACAGGAAAGACGTGACCGGTTCTGTCTGGAATCTGATCGCGGGCCCCATCGATGCCGATCCTTCTTCTTTCCAATGGACGCTTCCCGACACCATCGAGGATTTCATTGAGGTCAGGGTCTCCGACGCAGCCGCCAATGACGCCGACGCTTTCGCATCGGCCAAGGTAAAGGTCATCGGCCAGCTCACGCTCACTTCACCGCTCGGCGGCGAACGCTGGGTCACTTTCGAAGATCACAACATCACCTGGACCACCCGTGGCACGGTTCCGAAAGTGAATATCGAGTACTCGCATGATGATTTTGCCACCTCGACGATGCTCGCGGCGGCCGTCAATAACTCTGGGACTTACGCTTGGACTGTCCCCGATCCCGGCATGGCGAACGTTCCGAAATCCACCAAGATCCGTGTCACCGACCCCTCGGAAGCGAACAACACCGTTACGTCGAACGCCTTTAACATCGACTACTACCACATCACTTGGGATGTCCGCGATCTTGTGACCAACGTCCCGATCAGTGCTCTCACGGTGCTCGAAACGAAAAACACCGACGCCAATGTCGTGCTGTGGCAGGAAACGGGCGTTGTCGTTCCACGCATGCAGCCGACGCCTTATGGACGATGGACGGCCACCTGGTCAAAGGCCGGTTATTCGGATGCCGCCACCACCGTCGTCGCCACCCAGGATCTGACGGTGACGGTTTACATGGAAACGCTTTCCTCACACATTTGGAGGTCGGAATCGCAGATTGCATATAACGGTGCGACGGACATCACTGACGTTTCCGCCTGGCTGGAAAAAGACGGCGCGATCATCCCAACGGTAACGACATTCGAACTGGAAGTTTACAAGGGTGCACAGCTCGTGACCACCGTGAGCGCTCCGGGTCCCGACGCCAACGGCTTTTTCCACACCAGTATCCCTGCTGGTATGCTGCAGGCGGGAAATACTTATGTCACCGTAGCCAAGATCACAATCAGCTCGGGTGCGATATTCCGTACCCCGTCCTCATTTGAGATCACGACTCCCGCGGCTCTGCAGGAAGTGAAAAACGCCATCATGACGAACCTCGATAGACCTCTTTCGCAGATCAGCTCCGAACTTCAGATGACTCTCGCCGCGCAGACACAGGCCCTCAATCAGAAGATAGACGCGCAGACCGCTGTGATCTCCTCAACGCTCGGCAATCAGACGGCGATCATTCAGAGCACCCTGACCTCTTTTGAGAGCAACGTTCAGGAGGCGGTGACTAGCCTTGAGAGCGGCGCCCAGCAGAGCCTCGAGGCTAGCAGGGAACTGCAGATCACCGCCAGTAAGTTTTCATGGAAAGCAGGCGTGTCTCCAAATCCCGCCATGACTGGCAGCACCGTCCTCCTTCAAGTCCAGGGTCCTACGGGACTTTTGCCTTATGTGAGCATCTACAATGACGTTAACCGTCAGATCTACGTGAATGCGCCGCTGAAAGAATCCGTGAATCAGCCGGGCGTCTATGCATTTGAATTCAAGGCGTCGGCCTCGGATTTCGCAGCCGGCAAGTCCTACACCTACATCGTGACCGAGGACACAACGGGGGCGCTTGTCGCGGGCTCCGGTTCCATCGAGAGCGTGTCGCTTGACACTATTGCTAGCCTGGCTTCGTCCGGTGCAGGCGCCGAGCGGGCGGCGCGCGAGGCCGTGACCGCCATCAAAGAGCTTGAGACAAGCCTTTCGAAAGGCGGGGACATCCGCAAGGCACTTTCAAACTTACAAACTTCCGTGAATGGCCTGCCTAGCCAGATGGCCAAGTTGCAAGGGCAAGACTCCAAGAAAATAGGAAGCCAGGTGAAAGAAATTTCTGAACGCCTTCAGAAGCTGGCGGGGGACGAGGGGCTGGATTTCCAGGACCTCTTCAAGGCCGCCATCGATGAATCCTCCACGATCCAGGACATCCGGGGACGCTCCGAGACGATCTCTCACTCCGTCGACCTCCTCGGGGCCGTGGTCCAAAAACGCCTCGGCGGTGAAGACACACCTGTCGTCGCGGTCATGCTAGAATAATCGGATTGCTCCGCTACGCTCGCAATGAAAAGAAAGGAATATCGATGCCGCGACTGAGATCCTGTGCCCTGGCAATGCTGGCGGTGTTTTTTCTTTTGGCGGCGCATGAGGCGATGGCCGCCACCATGAAAATGCGCGTCGTCGTCGTTAATCCATC
>CAZTBX010000064.1:0-10144 GCA_964612035.1 uncultured Planctomycetia bacterium | reverse complement strand
CACAACCGCTGTCGCAGGTTTGGCTAGACCCCCATTGTCCGCAGCCGCATAGTTCGGGACCACCGTGCAAGCACCCGTAGGAAGCGTGCCCAAAGCGGTACCCGTCTGCGTGATGGTGTACGGCAAACCGTGAGAATTTGCCGTGATCATGGCATACACTGAAGCGGTCCCCGTGCTACCGGCCGCCGAAGAACGAAGCGTGGTCCCCGCTGCCTGAACGAAAGGCACCAGTTGTCCGAAGTCCAGAGACCCTAGCGTAGCGCCGGTGGAACTGTTCTGCTTTAGAGCGACCGTCAGAGTTAGTGCTCCATCGACAGCTGCCGCTGCCGTATAAGACGGACTTAAAGCGGTTGCAGCAAAAGCGGAGGGAACGGCTAAAGAAAGCACGGTCACAACCGCAACTGCGATCGTCATTAGCTTTTTCATTTTAGTTCTCCTTTTTTCCGTTGTTTCTTCCGTTCCCTAATAAAAAGGCCGGGTCGCCGAAAGAAGGGTCTGACTTCTTTGGTAACCCGGCTTACCCTGGATCTTCCAAGGTTCCGTGGCTTTGCGTCCCACCCTTTCGGATGGTTTGCGTTTTTTCAAGAGTCCAAATTTGAATGAGCCGCCGTAATAGGCTTAATAAAGTATCTACTACGGATGTTGAGAGTTTACCTCATTATGGCAAGTTTGTCAAATTAATAACTAAAATTTTTATCTACTAAATAACTTTGTAACATACTTAATTTAAATGACTTATATAAGTTATAAAATTCATTAATAAAAAAATTTTAAAACTCGTGTTATAACGTCGTAATCGAATAGCGTACTTCGCTATTGTAGGAGCCCGCTCTCGCCTCTCTAGGGACTCTCAAGGTGTACTCCAAAAGAAGGCTCTCGGGCGTACCTTTTTTGTCCGAAAGGAACACCGGCGATTCTCCATCTTTGACGGCCGAAGCGGACATCACGGACAACACGCCTGTCTGCGCTTCGGAGCCGGCAACGACAAAATAATCCGGCGGGATCACGGCTCCCTCCTGGCTGGTCAGCTTTCTGGGCACTATCTGGGAGATCTGGTAAGGCTGTCTCAGGTTGCTGTGCACGGTGAGGCGCACACGCTTTTCCTGTACCTCCTCGCCGGTCTTGTAAATGCCGAAATGGAGATTGCTCCCCTTTTCGACTTCCACATCCAGGTAGAAAATAGGCTCGATCTCCACCTCCACCGGGATATTGTATATCTCCTGAGGAGCGAACGTGGACCCGGATTCGATCTTGAAACTCAGGTTGCCGCGGTATATCCCGGCTTTCTGCTCCGCTTCCGGCTGCAGGGAGTACTGAACCTGGATGTTGTCACCGGCTCCGATATCGTTGGAGGTGTAGATCAGCACCGGGGTACTGGATACCGGGGCCGACCCGGCGGCCGCTGCGGCGCCATGCGTTTTGCCGACGACGCTGAAGCTGAAATCGCTTTCATCGAGCATAGTCCCGTCTTCGGAGATCAGAGGTTCCGTCAGTTGCTGAACGATGCGGTAAGGGGAACCGATGTTGCTTTGGATCTCCAGGAGCAGATTTTCAGCAGCCGACTGGCGGTCCTTCGTGATGCGCCCAAGGTCTAGACTGCGGCCTCCCTTCGAAGAGCGGATACTTATCTGGAAAGTGGGCGTGATCTCGACGCGTACCTCCATGGTCACTACGCTCGGGCTCACACCGCCCTGCTGGTTCACCAACTCCGCCGTGAAGGTGATCTGCGCGCGATAAACGCCCCCGGGCTGATCTTCGGGCACGCGGACATTGTACACGAGGACAAAACTGTCCGAATCACCGACCGAGTTCGAGGTGTAGAATGGGAACTGGCCCATGGTGACTGGGGTCTCCAGCTGTGTGCGCAGTATCCCGAGCGGATTAGACGGCGAAAACACGATGAAGGCGCCCTGCGGAATGGTGTTGCCAAACTCGTTGGTCAGGGGCTGATAGACGGTCTGATAAATGCGGTATTGCGCGGCGCGGTCGGTGGTGACGGTGAGCGTAACTTCTTCATTGCGCAAAAGTGAGTTCGGATCCGACGATTCAAAACGGATGCTTTGTCCCCCGCGCCGGGGGCTGACGCTGAGGGAAAAAGCGGCTTCAGCCGGAGAGACCTCGGACATAAGAAAAGCGGTGGCAAACGCCAAAAAAAGCAGTGCCTTTTGGCTCTTTTTCACCGATCGCCTCCTCTTTTTGTTTTAAAAATCTCCTGTCAAAGATACACGAAAAAGATGTTCGGTGTCAATGGTGGGCAGGGAGAACGAGGTAGTGCTGTAAGAGTTCACCTGGGGCGTATTCGACCCCATGCCGAACACGCCGTATTCGGCCCTGAAAATCGCGGAGGAGTTCAGTCGGTAGTCCATGCTCATATAAACATTGTGATGCTCGTCGTACACCTCTTGCGCATAGCCCGTGGCGACCAGCCGCGGTAGGTCTATCTGGCGAGAATGGGTGTAATCGAAGAAAAATGACAGTCTGTCCGAGTACGCGTAACTCACGCTGAGCCCCTGATGGTTGATGTTGTCGTCGATGCCACCGGCAAATTTGTAGCCGTTCTGCGCGGCATGGAAAATGAACGACAGATTTTCTTCCGGTTTGTAGATGACGCGTTCTTTCCATAAATTGTGGTAGCGGTATGGTGGAACGGCACCCAGGGCCGACTGCCCGTAAAGGAAGGTGGTCACGTGGTCTATCAAAAGCCCGTCCACGCGGTCGTTCGCATCCCGGAAAGTGTTGTTCAAAAGCCCACGCGGAAAATCTGAAAGGTCATTGGAGCGCTCATACACTCCCTCCGCCGTCCAGCGGGAGTCAAAGATGTATTGCAGGCCACCGGAGGTGGTGAAACGAGAGGCGTCGCGGTCGGCGGGGACCGCGACATTCTGCAGCGTCAAAGCGGACAGATCCACGGTATCCGATGGGAAGTAAAAGTTCGACAGAAAGGGCTCCACGTAGGGCGTCGTTTTGGGAAGCCCGTGCCATCGAAAGAGACCTTTGGTCTTCAGCTTTTCGTTCACCTGATAAGTGATCTCGTCCCGGATCACGGTTTCCTTGTAACCCCAATTGCTCGTTCGACGCACGCTGCGTGCATCGAAGAGATTCACAAACTTTTCTTGGAATAGTTTTTCCTTCCACTGCGCCCGAAACGCGACGCGGTTGGTGTCCACGCCATCTCCGATACGGAAATGCTCAAGTTCCGGGGAGATCTCATCGAAGCTGATATGTTTTCCCCAGAAGTGGTCGTCTCGTGTATTGCTATACCGTGAAAGATTAGGCTCGAACGCCTCATCCATCTGCGTGTAACTGAGGTGCAGGTCTCTGTGCCCGCTCGTATGGTCAAACCCCGACTCATAGGCGACTTTATAGGCATAACCCTCGCTGTCCGTTTTGATACGTTCATTCGTGAGAAGATCGCGCTCACGATGAGAACCGGCGATCTCCCCCACGATATGGCTGGATTGGCCGAGACGGTACTTGGCGTCAAAACCAGCCACCTGGTTAAAGTCCGCGATGGAATTGTCGATGAGTCCACTGCGGAACGTAAACGTGGAACCGAGCATTAGTTTGTCGTTGACCTGGTGTTTCAGCCGCGCGGCGGCCGGCACGTTGTCAGTGGCTAAAAATTTCTCGTCCCAGGGACTGTAGGGCGCCGCCACGGTGGCGGCAAAATAAGTGGAGCCCATGTCCGCCTCCACCGACGCACCACGCAGGCGGATCAGCCGGTTCCCTTCTGAGTCACGAGCGAGGAATGACAGGTTGTCCGAATAGTACCCCCTTTTGATAGAACCGTCCGTGAAATACTGGAGTGGCTTATATTGGTACAGCCAGGGACTCTGCTGCCAATAATCCTTGTGATTGGAGAGTTCGAGAGGATCATCGGTGCTGAGTGCCTGGGCTTCGCTGGCCAGAAGAAAAAGGCGTGCGTGCCATTTGTCCCGGTTGTAATCCACCCAGAAATCACGCACTGGCCTGAACTCATAGTCGATGTCCAATTCCGGGATGGTGAACGGGATGCCGTTCGTCCCCGGATTGAAGTCGTAGAAGCCGCGCACCACCGTGGGCACCGTATGGCCGTCTTTCACCTCGATGATCGGGAACGCGTACGAATCAGCCACATTCGTGCGATGGATCTCATTGAGCACAGAATTGTTCGCGCCCCAATATTTCAAATTGTAACGCATGACTTCGCCGCCGATATCACTGCGCTGTACCTGTTCCCCTGTCGTGCCCACCCAGGACCAGGGGTCAGCCACGAGCTGAGTGTGCATGCTCCATCTTGGCTTGGGTGAGAAATCCACGTTGAGCTCATAGCGGTCGTAAATGGCCGGGTCATAGGTGTTGTTCAGCCGCTCGCCGAAAACATAGCGGAAATTGCGCTCCTGCATATCCGCGTTCGAATCGTTCACGATAAAATCTTCGGAGTTGGCGCCCGCGGCCAGGCGATATTTTCCGCTCATCTTGATATAACCCGGAGATAAAGTCGGATCTTTTTTAGTCCACCCAGGCGCGGTGTCCGCTGAAGCCATGGATATTTGCTCCTGTTTGGCAGGCGCTGGCGGAGAAACCATTATCCTAGGCGCCGGTTCTTCAGTCACGATTTCAGATTCGGACGCTGGGGATGCCTCTTCGGTTGTCGTTCCGAGAGTTTTGTACGCCTCGTCGAGAAGACTGTCTATTTCTTTTTGCTGGGCGGGATAACGCCCGTCATCGGCCGCAAAGGAGGCAGGTGTGTATAAAAAAAGAAAGGCGAGTAAAAAAGCGGTGTGACGTGTCATCGGGCGCGGCCCAATGAACGCAGCGCCCGAAGCGCCTGGGCGGTTTTACTGTCCGTCATCGCGTGCGCGATCGGGATGGACCAGATGGCCATGTTCCGGTAATAAAAATCCCCGAAAACATAGCGCCCGTTCCGCGAATCGAGCATGTCAGGCTGATTCCAAGGATTTTTCTGCACACGAGTAATATTATCCCACAGTTTTCCGGCTTGTTTCAATAAATCCGTGAGCGGAAAACCCCGCATAAGACAAAGGCTGAGGAACGCGTAATTCATCCCGAACCAGATGTTCTTCGAATGATCATTCGTCGTATCGAGTCGGCCGTCCCCATGCACGGAATTGACGAGGCCGAAGCGCGAATGCTTTGAGTTGGATCTCCAGGCGTAGCGCAGAGCCCTTCGGATCTTCAGTGGATCGGCGATGGCGCCGAGGCCGAGCAGGTCCGCGTACCATTGCCCGTTCAGCTGTGACAGCGCGCACGGCTCTCCGAAACATTTTCCGTTCCAGAGCTCCCGCTCGAAGCTGGCACGCCCGCGTACAAAGTGCTCGCGGCATTCCGAGGCAAAACGCGCGTCACGCGCGTGGATAGCCGCCTTCTCGCACGCCAGGAGTGCCGCGAGAAATATCCCGGAGGTGTAGGCATTGGTGCCATGGAATTCCCACAGGTCAAACGTCTGATCGGCGCCTTCGTTGTCCGGCAGGCCGTTGCCATCGGTGTCCGTGCCAACGGACCAGCGCATCGCGCGCTTCATGTGGGGGTAAAGCCTTCTCATAAACGCCTTGTCACCTGACCACAGAAAATCACGATAAACCATGAGAACGAACTTTGGGTTCAGGTCTTTCCAGAAAAGAGGGGTGGTGCCGTTGGATGCCAGGTCGATGCGGTTCTTGCCGAGGTCATGCGGAATATATCCGTCGAGCCGCTGGGCCCGCGCAAACTGCTCGATCTGCGATGTTTCGAGCTCAGGGAAAAAATAGCCCAGCGGAATGGAACCGTAAAACCCCACGTCGACGGTGCCCATCAGCGGACAGATCATCGGCGCTTCGTAAAAAACAAAACGGCCGTCGCGGACATGCCACGAGGACGCAAAAAAAGGCGCGAGGCTCGTGACCAGCGCATCCTTGAACCAATCGGGGAACGGCATGGAAAAAACGGTGTCGTGCACGCGCTCGACACGCTTCCGGAGCACGGGTCTCCGGCGCCGGGCATACCGCGCGACGGACCGGGCGTCACGGAACCACGCCGAGTACCGGTGTCCTTCGCGGTTTTTTGGAAAATACCACGCGGCCGTGAAACGGATGTCGGCCTCTTCGCCGGGTCTCAGCTTGCGGTGCAGGGCGACGGCGCCCATGAGCTCATGGTTCTCGCTCTCGACGGTAGTGCCCGGCCTCCGGTCATTCAACGCGCCTTTTAGGCGGAAATCGTCCCAGGCGTCCATGCGAATGTTCTCTGCGTCAAAGCGGAAATTTTTTTTCACGGCGTTCCAGCTTTCCGTGAAACTCGTTTTCCAGCCTCGGGGATCAAAACTGAACCGAAGGCTGCCGTTCCTCGTGTCAGCGGCGGGATTCGAAAACTCCAGGTGCACGGCGCCGCTTTCAAGTTCGATGCGGTTCCGGCGGCCCACGCACCATTCGCCGCAGACATTGCGTCCAAGGAACACGAATCCGGCACGCAAGGCGCGTTTCGTCAGATTTTTAACGCGCAGTGAGAAAAAAACGGCGGGCAGGCTTGAATGTTTGGCATCTCCGGGTATCCAGACGCTGAAGGCCTCGAGTGACGCCCGCAGGCCGAGAGAGGTCGTGTCGTAGTCTAGCACTACTTTAGGGAAAGTCCCTTCGTAGTGGATGTTTTTCAGGCCCGGCGCCCCGCCGACACGCTCAGTCTGCAGAAGCAGGGCCTTTCTCTTTCCATTCACTTCGGAGGAGAGGCCGAAATGATACCCCAGTATCCCCGGAAGATCGGCGTTCCCTTCGATGGGCTGCGACCAGTTGTTGAGAAAAGTGAAGCCGTTGAAAAGGCCGTTCGGAAGCAGTTCCAGTTTACCGGCGCCGAGGCCGCCTAGCGGCAGCCCGGAAGGCACGCGGTCGCGACTGTCAAAACGCGGCATCGTCCGTCAGCTGGAAAGGATTGTGCCCGGTCCAGGCAAAAAGACCGTAGGCCGTGCCGGCCACGGAACCTGTGCGGGCGCCTTTGGGCGTCCTCCAGCCGTGTCCGGTGTCGACGTTGTCTATGGAGGCGTAAGGTAGACAACCGCGGCCCTGGCCGGTCCTGGAGGGGCTAGTGATGATGAGTTTCTGAAGTTCGTTCAGATAAAGATCGGATCTCTCGGAATAACGGCGCGCTTTTTCCACGTCACCCGCCCGTTTGAAATATTTGGCAAGCACTTTATAGCTCACGACCATCTGCGCCGTCCACTCCGTCGAGATCACGCCGCCGCGCCCAATGTTCTCGGCCTTGGCGAAGTCAAAGCCGGTCGCCGAAGCCTGCTCGCCGTTCGGCTGGAGATACTGCACGGTCACTTCGCAGTTTTTTTCCGCGAAATCCATGATCGCCTCGGGGTCAAAGTCTATTTGCTTAAGCCGCTCAGGACCGATGGCCGCTATCGCCCAGCTAAAAGTGTCCGTGGCGATCGTCGAATCCCCTTTCCCTCTTTTCAAGCGACGCTCCTGATTACTATAGGCGTATTTTTTTATCCAATCAAGCGCCTTGTCCCTCGCAGCGGCGTAACGCGCCTCTCCGGTCTCGTCGTGCAGCATACGCAAGAACGCGTACGCATCGAGGTTGTGCTCGGTGCTGTACCAGGTAGCGTTCGGCCCGCCGTGAAGACCCCCCTCGGGGTCCTGCATGGCAAGCACCCAGTCTCCAACGCTTTTGGTCAGGCCTAAGAACCGGCCGTCGCCGACCCTGTGCTGATACTGCAGTGCGGCGATGCCGATCCAGATGTTCGGGCCGGTGTGCACGGTGTTTTCCACAGGCCGGCCGTCAAAGGCGTCATAGGCGTTGAAAAAAGCGCCGTCCGCTTTCTGTGCCCGCGTCTCATAAAAAGAAAGCAGCGCCTCGGCGTCCTTCACGTCCCCGAAGAGGAGAAACGTCTGGCACGCCAGGGACTGGTCATACGTGAATGCCTGGTTTGCGAGAGCGGGATCGCCCTCAAAACTGGCGACGAGGCCGGTTTTCAGGTTCCGGTGCGAACGAAGCCACTGGTACATCTGCTCGTGGGCCGCGCGGCTCCCCTCGCCGATGCGTTCGAGCTCATCGGTGATCTCTTTCTGCCGCCGCCGGTTCTGGTCCAATTGGTCTTCGAAAGCCTTTTTCTGATGCAGTGTCTCGGCGCTGAGCGAGGCGATGGAAGCCTTGAGTTCCCGCTCGATCAGTTCTTTTCTCTGTCTCAGGTCTTCCAGTTCGTTCACGACCGCGGATTTTTTCTGCGCGCTCTCGACGAGAAGATCCACGAGCTTTTTGTTTTCACGGACAAGGGACTGCTGATGAATGAAAAGCCCGACGAGGGAAAAAAGCATGAGCGCGCCGACGACGGCCGCGGATCGTGGGACCCAAAGAAGATTTTTTGCGTAGCGGATGAGCCTCGAGCGGCCGGCGGCATCGATCTCGGTGTACGCGACGCCGATGAGATAACGCGCGGGCAGCGGCGTTTCCTGTTTTTTCAGCCACACGATCTTCGCACGGGCGCGGATGGGCTGACTGGAAAAAGGGGGGTTGATGCTGAGCTCGAGGGCGGCTTCGGGTCTCAGCGCGGTTTCACCAGTCTCCGCGGCGAGGATCTTGAGCTCGATGCACATGCCGCTCGCGCTCACATCCCTCGTGAAACCCTGGAGGGAGGCGCCTGCGGCCTCACCGTTCTTCCCGCAGGCCTGGAGCTCGACGGGAAAAACCGTGTTCATTCTTACATAACGGCGTTTTTCTTGTACCGGGGCTACTTTTCTGTCCAGAGCGATTTCAGCACCGTGTAGGCTTGCTTGGGGACACGCTTAATGGAGACCACCCCCCACCACTCCTCGTTCATGTTCATTTTGTCGACGCCGTAGGCATCGTAGTGGTATGAAGTGTTCTGCCAATGGCCGGCGGTGTCTTGCACCGTCCAGGTGTGAGGCAGGTTCTCGTTGCCTTTCCACCATTCATCGGTCCATTCGAAAAGCGTGCCGCCGAGGACGTTGCCTTCGCCTTTTCCGCCGGCGGCGTTCCGGACGATGTCCTGCCACTGCAATTTCAGGAACTCCGCCTGGTTTTCCTCGTCCGGTTCCTGGCGGGCGGCGTTGTAGCCGTCAGCTCCCCATTCCGTCATGAGCACTGGGATATCGAATTTCTGTTTCACCTGCCGGAAAAGATTGCCGAAACCGGGGCCGCGATAAGCGATCATCGCTAGGATATCAATGTCCGGACAGTTTTCACGCGCGATCTCGAGACTCGCGGTTTCGCCGACGCCCAGCGCCACCGGGTGGCGGTTGTCTATTTTTTTGATCTCTTTGGCGACCTCATTCGCGAACGAATAATAGATGCGCGCCTTTTCCTTTCTCTGTTCTTCCAGGGGCAGGGCGTCGATCTCGTCGGTGGTCCAGCGCTGCAGGTCGCGGTCGAAGCTGTAATTGTTCTCGTTGCCGAGCACCCATAGCAGCACGCCCGGATTGTCTTTGTAGTTGCGCACCATGTCCAGCGCCTCGGCTTTTACTTTGTCGCGGAATTCGCCGTCGGCGTAGTTCGGGGGCGGCCAATTCCAGAATCCGAGATACGTGCCGACCAGCGAGCGGATGCCGTACTTCTTGTACAGATCGTCCAGCACCTGCCGCACCTGTTCGGGATCTTTGCCCATGCGGTAAAAACGGACGGTGTTGAGGCCCATGGCCTTCATGAGCTTGCCATCGGCGATCCAGGGCTGAGAGGCGTCACCCCAGAAATTGTATTCGTAATCTTTGCCCACCGGGATGGGGTTGTAGCAAACGCCTTTCACGAGAAAGGGTTTTCCGTTCACTAGCAGTCTGTACCCTTTCGTTTTATCGAGGGTGACTGAGGACGGGCGTGAACTGGAGAGGCCGGAAGCCAGATACGCACCTATGGCGAGCGTGATAACAACAGCTACAAGCGCAATTCCTAGGATAGGCTTTTTCAAAAACACTCCTTTTATTCTAGCGGATAGCGGGTAGCGTTTAGCGTATAGTCGAGCAAATAGCCCCTTGAGTGCACCTACTGTACGCTATACGCTCACTCGTACCTAATATCATCCAGATAGAACACGGCGCCTTCCGGATTCACGTCCAGATTGGTCGCCCAGCAGAATCCCCCGCTGATGGATGACAGATCTTTTCCTTCCAAGTCGATGGTGTACTGCTGCCAGTCGATGGTGAGCTCCACCGGTCCG
>CAZTBX010000063.1:0-28758 GCA_964612035.1 uncultured Planctomycetia bacterium | reverse complement strand
AAACGCACGGGCTTCGGCTAAGCCCTTTTTGGACAGAACCGTGGTGATGGAGGCTGTGAGAGTGGTCTTGCCATGGTCGACGTGACCGATGGTGCCGATGTTCACGTGGGGCTTACTGCGTTCGAATTTTTCTTTGGCCATATTTATGAAATCCCCTTTTCGTTAAAAGCTGGAGCTGCAGACCGGGATCGAACCGGTGACCTCGTGCTTACCATGCACGTGCTCTACCAGCTGAGCTACTGCAGCACGAGTGTCATCCAAGAATACAGTTCCGAAAGGTGCGCGAAATTTAGACGAAAAACCCCAAGTGTATAAGAATTGTCATTATAGACATTTACGATGGGGTGTCAAGTTTTTTTCAGGACGGCTGACGCAGGAGAAGGACGAGCAAAAAGAAAAAGGCACATTTCAGGAAATAGGACAGCGCTTTTCTCGTGTTTTCAGCCGTTTTCACGCGGTCGGTCGACGCGCGCGAAGCGTAATGCAACCGCCGCAAGGCGGTGAAATGTGTCGCAAAAGCGAGCACCCAGAGCACCACAGGGAGGTTATCGAACACCAGCCCCAGGGCGAGATACACGATACGCTCACCCCGTTCCCAAAAACCTATCCGGCAGCTGTCGATCTCGCATTCGGCGCGGGCGCGCACATAACTTATAAGGAAGGAGCCGATGAGGGCGCTGAAGGTCAGGCCCGCGTACAGAACGTCGCCGGAACGCGCGAGAAAAAACATCAGGCCACCGAAAATAAATGCATCCCCATAGCGGTCCAGTGAGGAATCAAGGATGCCGCCGAACGGGTCTGCCTTTCCGGCCTCACGCGCCACTGCCCCGTCGAGGAGATCGAGCAGGCCCGACAGGAGAAGCCAGCCGCCCGCCCAAAATAGATGGCCGAAATACGCGAACACTCCCGACACTAACGCGCAAAAAAGACCCGTGTAAGTGAGAAAATCCGCCGACACACCCGCTTTGTGAAGAAACGAGGCAGTCGCGGATTTTAGATTGGCCATGCAAGTTAGGATAGCATTGAATGAAAAGTTTGTCGAACCAGACTTAATTAGGGCCAGCGGGCGTCTCGCATTGTTCTCGATCGACCGTCTGATTTTCCCCGCCTCCGCCGGAGGACGGATCCGCCTCTGGCGGAGAGGCGCCTGACTCGATGACTCGGCTCGCGGTGTGAAGATCAGTGTTCCGTGGCGCCTGCCTGCCCCTGCCCGCCGGCAGGCGGGGGTAGGCAGGGACCCGTTCGCTGGAAAATGCGAGACGCCCGGTGGCCCTGATTGATTCCATCGCATCGATGCATTGGCAAGCAGGCGATAATTTGGTAAATTAGGGACACATTTTAGCGGTTTCGGCGGGTGTAGTTCAATGGTAGAATCCGAGTTTTCCAAACTCGTTACACGGGTTCGATTCCCGTCACCCGCTCCATGATCGCTGGAGTAGCTCAGCTGGTAGAGCAACGGTTTTGTAAACCGTAGGTCGTCGGTTCGATCCCGACCTCCAGCTCGTTAATGAAGTTCGGTGATTTTAGGGCAGGTACCTAAGTGGCCAACAGGGGCAGACTGTAAATCTGCTGGCTTTGCCTTCGGAGGTTCGAATCCTCCCCTGCCCAAACTTATTGGTAGGTTTCCGCCGAAGGCGGACCCGCCTCTGGCGGGCGAATCCTGGCCTGCCCATGAATTGAATGCCGCCGTAGAAATACGGCGGCATTTTTATTTCTCGGATTTAAAAGCTTTTGGCAGGTATTTTATAATATCGCCCGCGACGAATCCAAGCTCGCCTTTTTCTTTCACGGCGAGATCGCCGGCCCGGCCGTGGAAATAAACACCCCACGAAGCCGCCTCGAAAGACGAAAGTCCCTGCGCGAGGAACGCGGCGATGATGCCAGTGAGCACGTCGCCGCTTCCGCCCTTGGCCATTCCAGGATTGCCAGTCCGGTTCACGTAGACTTTTTTTCCTCCGGCGACAACGCTACGATACCCCTTCAAAACAAGCGTGACGTGATAAGCCGATGATATTTTTTTTGCAAGACGCATGCGGCTAGCCGTGTCCCTGGGACAGCGTTTTGAAAAAAGCCTTTCGAATTCGCCGTCATGCGGCGTGAGCACAAGCGGCGCATGACGTTTTTTAAGAGCCTGCAAGTAGCCTCTTCCGCCGGAGGCGGAGAAGCTGTTCAATCCATCGGCGTCGAGCACAGTGGCCGATGGGCTGTTTTGGACAAGCTCCCTCACAAGCCGTGCCGTCGTCTTTTCCTGAGAGAGCCCGGGGCCGACGGCAAGTGCATTGACCTTTCTGATCCGGATATAGGAAAGAACGGCTCGCAGCGACGAGAAAGCCGCGCTGCCCGAAGAGGTTTCGGGCAATGGAAGCGTCAGACACTCCGGTAGAAAACGCTTAGCCGACTGGCCGAGCAACGAGCGCGGCGCGGCGAGCGTCACCAGGCCGCTGCCCGAGCAAAGCGCGGCTTCGGCGGTCAGGAACGCCGCCCCGCTCATGCCCCGCGAACCAGCCACGACAAGCGTGTGCCCGTAATCGGTCTTGTCGGTATTTTTTCCTCGGGGCAATAAAGGGAAATTTTTACCGGGTCTATCGGCCATTGAAGATCAGCATCGCCGTGGCCACGGCATAGTGCTCGGTGTGAGAAAGGCTCACGACGGCGCCTTTCAGCTTTCGTTTTTTACGTGTCCGCTCGGCCTGGCCATGCCAGCGCACGACGGGCTTGCCGGTCGCGTCATTCAGGATCTCGACGTTCTTCCAGCCGACAAAATCCTTCTCGACTTCGCCGAGGGCCTTGAAGATCGCCTCTTTCGCCGCGAAGCGGGCCGCGAGGTGTTGCTCCGGAAAACGACGCGACCTTGCATAAGCAAGCTCGCGATCCGTATAGACCTTTTTTAAAAAAGAATCGCCCCACTTCTTGCTGATCTTAGCAAGGCGGGCTATCTCCACGATATCGACACCGATCGCGTTCTTCACGGCCACTAGCGGACAAGCCTCAGCATCTCACGGACGGCCTTGTCCAGGCCGACCCACACGGCGTGGCAGACGATGGAATAACCGATGTTCAGTTCTTCGATGCCATTGATGCGTTTCAAGGCCGGTACGTTTTGATAATCCAGACCGTGTCCCGCGTGAGCGACAAGGCCCAAGGAAAGTGCGTGCGCGGCGCCACGCTCCAGGCGGCTCAGCTGCCTGTTGCGGCCGGAGGCCGTGCGCTCGTTGGCGTAATCGCCGGTGTGAAATTCGACGGCATCGGCCCCCGCTCTTTTCGCCTCATCGACCTGCGTCAGATCGGGATCGATGAAAAGGCTGACGAGAATGTCTTTTTTCTTGAAGTCCTGTATGCAGTGCTGGAGCGCTGCGTTTTTTTTGAACAGATCCAGCCCGCCCTCCGTCGTGCGCTCCATGCGTTTTTCAGGGACCAGCGTCACCTGGTCTGGCTTGAAACGAAGCGCGACCGCGATGACCTTTGGGGCAAGCGACATCTCGAGATTCACTTTGAGGGAAACGGCATTCCGAACTTCCCAGAGGTCCCCATCCTGGACGTGGCGCCTGTCCTCGCGGAGATGCATGACGATGGAATGGGCGCCGGCACGCTCACAGATGGACGCCGCTCGTGCAGGATCTGGCTCTTCGCCCCCTCGCGCCTGCCGGAGAGTGGCGATATGATCGATGTTGACCCCGAGCTTCAAGAAACGCGGCCTTGGTCCGTGGCCGGAGCGGTGGCGAGCGGTTCAGCGACGACCGGCGGCTCCTCGATCTTTTTGATCGGCACCGTCACTTCGATGAGGAAAGGCTCTCCGGCCAGATGGATGCCGGACACGCTCTCGAGCGGGATATTTTTCGTGACAGTCTTCGTGCTATCGCTGATGTCCACGATGCCGGTCTCGGCGGTCTTGGCGTCATCGAGCAGTGCCTCGGGACCGATGACGACAACCTGGTTCGGCTCTACGGTCACCGAGTCTTCGAGGATCGCGTATCCCTCGGGCGGCGAAGTTTCAAAACGTACTTTCACCGGCAGGTTCTTGGCCGTCAATTTGATCAGCTTGTACGAGGGGTCCGAGAACTTCTGCTCGTTCGTCGAGATCTCGTTGTGGATGTAAAAATAGACGAGCACCGCCACTGCCAGCGCTGAGATCTTAAGAAAAATAGATCCCTTGAGAAGATTCATGAAGCTTTCCTCGCATTCTGCTTCTGGGATTCATGCATCTCGAATAAATATTGTTTCAGCTTCTCCTCCTCCACGTCGCGAACCGTCTTTCCCTGCTGCATCACCGAAACTACGCCCGTTTCCTCGGACACCACAATGACGAGCGCGTCGGTTTCCTCGCTGAGACCCACCGCCGCGCGATGACGCGTCCCTAGCGTCTTGGCAAGCTTGGGACTTTGCGATAACGGAAAAAGGCAGCCCACGGCCGCGACACGATTGCTTTGGACAATGGTGCCGCCATCGTGAAAAGGCGTGTTCGGCATAAAGATCGTGATGAGAAGCTCGGCCGTGAGCACTCCGTCGAGGGCAATACCCGTCTCCACGTAAGGTTTGAGCGACACTTCTCTTTCGATAGCGATGAGGGCACCAACGCGATTTTTCGACAGCGTCGTGACCGCGCGTACGATCTCGTCGGCCGCGCGCTCATCCTTCAAAAAAAGCTTGAACAGCGGGCTTTGCCCAATACGCGCCAGACCTCGCCGCAGTTCGGGCTGGAAGATGATGAGAAATCCGACGACGGATATCTGGAAAAGATAAGAGAGTATCCAGCGGATACTTTTCAACTCAAAGATCTGCGCCACCACGAAAAGCATGACGAGGATGAATATCCCCTTCAACGCCTGGACCATGCCGCTGTCTTTGATGTACACGAAAAGCAGATAGAACACGAACCAGAAAACACTGATCTCGAGTACCGGCTTCCACAATGGCTGTATTTGCTGAAAAATATCCATGCGTGTTCCCTTTAAAGAAAAGCGCTGCGGTCCACGAGTGTTGCCATCTGCTTGTGGGCCAGGACATCATGTACGCGCAGGATATGCGCCCCGCGCATGATCGCGACCGCTCCGGCGGCCAGGGATCCGTACAGCCGGTCTGACACCGGTGCCGCGATCGCGTGTCCGATGAACGATTTGCGCGAAAGACCGGCCAAGAGCGGCCGTTTCAAGACGGCAAAACGCTCCAGATGTGAAAGCATTTCCATGTTTTGCTCCGCGGTCTTGCCGAAACCAAAGCCGGGGTCCACAAGAATGCGCGAGGCATCGATGCCGGCTTCCAGCGCCTCCTGCACGGACTCGCGCAACCTCGCGGTGATCTCACGAAAAAGGTCGCGGTAGTGTGGCCTCTTTTGCATGGTGGCCGGCGTGCCCTGCATGTGCATCACGATGACGCCCGCGCGGTAGCGGGCGATAGTCTTTGCGAGGCGCCGGTCTTTTCGTAGCCCGAAAATATCGTTCACCACCGAGGCTCCTCCATCGAGCGCCGCTTCGGCCACTTCGTGTTTATAAGTATCAATGGAAATGGGGATCTTAACCCGACGGACAAGCCGCTTCAGTACCGGCAGAACGCGTTTTTTTTCGACTTCAGAAGAAACGGGTCTAGAGCCAGGCCGGCTGGACTCTCCACCGATGTCGAGGATATCGGCGCCTTCGGCCTCCATTCGGAGCGCCTGCGCTTCGGCCGCTCCCGGGTCCTGATAGAGTCCGCCATCACTGAAAGAGTCGGGGGTCACGTTCAGAACGCCCATGATCTTGGTTTCATGTCCCAGGCAGAGTTTAGCCCCGCCTAGAAAAACCTCATGCGCCGTTCTTTTGAATGCCGACAATCGCCTTTACCTCTTCGGCGTCGAGTACCTCGCGCTCGATCAGGGCCATCGCTAGTTTTTTCAGCTGATCGCCATGGGCGGCGAGCTCGGCCTTGGCCTTTTGGTAGGCCTCATCGATGATGCGTTTGATCTCGAGGTCTATCATCTTGGCCGTCTCATCACTGTAATTGCGCTCTTCGCCGAGGTCGCGGCCGAGAAACACCTGATGATCGCGCCGGCCAAGCGTGAGATGGCCCATGCGCTCGCTCATGCCAAATTCGCACACCATACGGCGGGCGATCTGCGTGGCGACTTCGAGGTCGTTGTGAGCGCCTGTCGTGATCTCGCCAAAGCTGAGTTCCTCGGAGGCGCGGCCGCCCATGAGGACGACGAGCCGGCCAAGCAGCTCCTTTCTGGAAGTGAGGTAGCGGTCCTCTAGCGGCACCTGCATCGTGTAGCCGAGTGCGGCCGTGCCACGCGGGATAATGGAGACCTTGTGAAGCGGGTCAGCCCCCGGCGTGAGCAGCGCCAAAAGCGTGTGCCCCGATTCGTGATAAGCGACGATCTCCTTTTCCTTGTCGGAGATGATGCGGCTTTTTCTTTCGGGGCCGGCCATCACACGCTCAATGGAAGCCTGAAGCTCTACGACACCGACGCCTTCTTTGTTGTTGCGCGCCGCAAGAAGCGCCGCTTCATTGGCGAGATTGGCGAGGTCGGCGCCAGAAAATCCGGGCGTCTGCCGCGCGATCGTTTTCAGATCGACGTTGTCCGAGAGTTTGATGTTCTTGGTGTGGACTTTCAAAATTTCTTCACGACCGTTCAGGTCGGGCCTGTCGATAACGATCTGCCGGTCGAAACGGCCAGGCCTGAGCAGCGCCGGGTCGAGCACGTCGGGACGATTGGTCGCGGCGATGAGGATGACAGCGCCCTGGGTGTTGAAACCGTCCATTTCCACGAGAAGGGCATTCAGCGTCTGCTCGCGCTCGTCATGGCCGCCGCCGATACCGGCAAAACGCTGGCGGCCTACGGCGTCGATCTCATCGATGAAAATGATGCAGCCACGGCCGCTGGCCTTGACGCTTTTTTTCGCCTGCTCAAACAGGTCGCGCACGCGTGATGCGCCGACCCCGACGAACATCTCGACGAAATCCGAACCCGAAATGCTAAAGAAAGGGACATCTGCCTCACCGCTGACGGCTTTGGCCAAAAGTGTCTTGCCGGTGCCCGGAGGGCCCATAAGAAGCACGCCTTTCGGGATCTTGCCACCAAGGCGCTGGAACTTTTTCGGCTCTTTCAGGAACTCGATGATCTCTTTCAGTTCTTCTTTGGCTTCATCGACGCCGGCCACATCGGCAAAAGTAATTTTCATGTTGGACGAAAGACGTGCACGCGACTTGCCAAAAGACATGAGACGCCCTCCTCCGCCGGCCCCCCCGCCGCGGTACATCAAAAACCAGAAAAGACCCACAAAAAGAAGCGGGCCGATAACGGCATACAGGAGCTGTGTCCAGAACGTCTTTTCAGGCCTGATATCGTAGGTCGGTAGGTTGCTGCGAAGCAGTCTCTCCACATCGGGATCCTGCTCGGGAAGTGTCACGCGATACTTTTCGCCGTTCGTGAACTCGCCACTGACTTCATTGACCACGCGCACACCGGATCTCAGGACATGCGTGTCAGGATTCTGCGCGAGCGCCGAGTAAAACTCGCTGTAGGTCAATTGTTTGCTGGGCTTTTCGAGTGGCATCGAGCCCAGACGGGCGAAATAAAAAATGCTTAAAAAAAGGAATATCCAGAGGAATATCGACCCTGGGAACCATTCACCGGAGGATTTTCTAGGGGTGTTCTTCTTGGGCTCGTTCTTAGGGCTCACGGACGATCGATCCTTTCATTTTTGTTCGGGCATTATAACAGATGCCATCTCCTTTGGAAAGAGGCAGTTCCGCTTCTTTTCTTGACACGCCTAACAGGGCTTCATTATACTGAGGGCTTCCAAACAGACCCCCGAGGCAGCGAATGAAAAAAATCAGGGTGGCCATCATTGGCGTGGGAAACTGCGCCAGTTCCTTGGTGCAGGGCATCGAATTTTACAGAAAAACCAATCTGGCCGCTAGATCCGTCCCCGAAGCGCTCGGTCTGATGCATTACGAGATCGGCGGCTACCGCCCACAGGACATTGACATCGTCTGTGCCTTCGACATCGACAAGCGCAAAGTCGGTCTCCCCATCCGGAAGGCGATCTTCCAGGCGCCGAATTGCACAAAACTCATCACGAATCACCTCGCGACTCCCGATGCCACGGTGCTCATGGGTCAACTCTTTGACGGGGTCGCTGACCACATGAAAGAGTATCCGGAGAACAGAACATTCATGGTCAGCGAAGCCCCTGCTGTAGACGTGGTGAAGGCGCTTAAAAAATCCGGAACCGAGATCGCACTGAATTACCTGCCTGTCGGCTCGACAAAAGCCACGGAATTTTACGCCGAGTGCTGCCTCGAAGCGGGTGTGAGCTTCATCAACTGCATCCCGGTTTTCATCGCCTCCAATCCCGAGTGGGCCCGGCGCTTTGCCGCAAAGGGTATTCCTATTGTCGGAGACGACGTGAAGTCGCAGGTAGGAGCCACCATCGTGCATCGCACGCTCGCCCGCCTTTTTGAGGACCGCGGGGTGAAGATCGACAGAAATTATCAGCTCAACACCGGCGGCAACACCGATTTTCTCAACATGCTGAACCGCACCCGCCTGAAATCGAAAAAGATCTCCAAGACCGAGTCCGTGCAGTCACAGCTCGCCGAGCGGCTGGACGCCGAAAACATCCACAACGGTCCCAGCGATTACGTGCCGTGGCAGAATGACAACAAGGTCGCTTTCATCCGTATCGAAGGGCGCGGTTTTGCGAATGTGCCTTTGCACGTGGAAGCGAGATTATCCGTGGAAGACTCCCCCAACAGCGCCGGCGTGGCCGTGGATGCCATTCGTTGTCTTAAGATCGCCCGTGAAAGAAACATCAAAGGTCCGCTCTACTCTGTCTCCGCGTATCTCATGAAGCACCCACCCAAGCAGTACGCGGACTCACACGCCAAACAGCTGGTCCAGGATTTCATCGACGGAAAAAGGAAAGATTAAAAGATAGAACATCGGGGATTACGCCGATGACAGAATGATTACGCAGATCAGGCCTAATCTGCGTAATCTTTTTTAATCCGCGTAATCATTTTTCCAAAAAAAGAACCCCTTGGAGCTTTTGGCCCCAAGGGGTTTTTAATGCTATACGAGCTATTCGACTTAGAACGTCACCTTGAGTGAACCGACTAGATCCACGGCCGTTTCGTCGTTCGGTGCATTGTAGAAATCGCCAGGCACAAACCAGCCAGCGAGCATGCCGAAGGAAACGTCTTCCGTGTAGTCATACACGGCCTGCACGTCGATTTCCCAACCGATTTCCTTGCTACGAGTAGGCGTAGCAGGATTGGTCGGGGTCGTGTGGATGTCGTCATTCAGCCAGAGATACGTGAACGAGCCTTCGAGCAAGAGGTCTTCCATGGGCTTCAACGAACCCTTGATCTGGACGAACTCCTGGTTCTCGGTGGCAGACTGGTCACCCGCGTCATCCGTCGCATACACGAACTGACGGAAGTCGGCATAGGCTGTCCAGAACTTACCACGATACAGAGCGTTCCAAGCGCTGTAATCAGCTGTACTGGTCGCGCTTAGATTGCCTTCACCGGAGAACGCCACGTACTCGAGAGTAACGGAAGGCTTCCACGGGTTGTCCCAGCGGTAGGTTCCGAACACGTCGATTGCATACGCATGACGGTCTCTTTCGAGATCCGAGGTGGTAGGTCCGTAGTTCCCGAACTGATAAGCGAGTTCACCGCCCAGCGTGATCTGAGAGATCGGATCAAACTGAACGCGGCCGCCAATCGTTTCGGTGTCATTGGACTTCTGGTTAGAATCCAATGCCAAGTTGGTGGCTCTATCCCATTCACCAACATAGTAGCCTTCGGCCACCGCATTGTATTCCGCGAACTTGTAGTTCACGTTCACGACATACAGGTCGATGTCCTCTTCTTCGTTCAGATTGGTACGAACCAAGCCACCTTCGCTGATCTTCGAATACACGAAGTCCAGCGTCCATGGATTGAAGTCCAGCGTCGCGCGAATGGCGTCAAACGCCGTGCTCGCCGAATACTCCGGCGCGCCTAGCTCACCTTCACGAGCCCATTCGTGGGAGTTGTTCCCGACGATGAACCCACGGCCGAACCAGATGTCCTGACGGCCGGCGGTCAGCGTGAGAGGAGAATAAAAAATCTCCTTCATCTGTACGTAGGCCAGATCGACACCGACGTCAAACGCGACGTTATCGGCTGTATTACCACCCGCTGTGTCAGAGCCGGTCCAGTTTCTTTCATTCAGCAGGTTGATGACCGTCGAAACGTTATCGGTCAGATCCGCTGAGATTTCGACCTGGGTTTGGCTTGCGAAGAAATCAGCGCTCTCGGAATCACCCGCATCTATGGAATCACCACCGTCCTTGTTCAAGTCATAGTTAGAACGGTTAAATCCATGCATGTCGAGCGATCCGCTTACTTTGACGTTCTGTGTCTCGGCAAACGCGGGGACTGAAAGCCCCAACGCCAGCGCCAAAACAAACAACGCTTTTAAATGTTTCAAGTTATCTCCTATTGTGATCTTTATTTTCTACGTTAAGGGTATTGCGTTTTGGGTAGCTGGCTTATCCGGCCAGCCGATAATCTTGTCGCCTTTGAGTGTAATCCCCCCTTCCCTCGGCACAGATTAGATTATCATCGGTTGTAAGTTAGAGTACTACGAGGTAATGCTATCAAAAGACGGGTCTTGTGTCAATATTTTTTAATTCTACTAAGCTTTGCCTACTAACTTTGTTAATCGAACAAAAAAATATGGACCTGAGCGGGATCGGCGCCCTGCGACTCACTCGTCCGAGCGCCAGTGTGAAACCCGCCGGCGCTCGGCGAGTTCGTCTCCGGGTCGGCCATTCGCCTCGGCGAAGGAATTGGCGAGTGCCTTTGTGGCACTCGCCTTTTATTAACGGCGCCGAGGCTCTCTTCGATCCCGCAAGGGAGCCGAGTGAAAAAAATGGACCTGAGCGGGATCGAACCGCTGGCCTCCTCATTGCGAACGAGGCGCTCTACCAGCTGAGCTACAGGCCCAAACTTTGTTATTCCTTCCGCTCCACCGGATACCCTTTAGTTTCCCAGGCCTGAAACCCCTCCTCCATTGCCCTGACATGGGAGAAACCGAGCGATTTCAAGCTGAGCAGTAAATGCACACTGGCCTGGCAATCCACATTGCAATAAGTCACGATCGCCGTGTCTTTCGGTGTGTCTTTCATTGCCTCGGCCAAAGCGGCATTCCGGTCCGGCGCGACCGAGATGACCTGGGTATCGTACAATTCCTGTTGGGCGTAAAAATCTCTAGCGAGAGGTAGCGAAGCGCCGGAGATATGCCCTTTCTCGTAGCTTCGTCTGTCGCGAGCGTCAAAAAGTTTCAATTGTTTCCCGGCTTTTTGCTCAGCCCTCAATTCGTCAACGGAGATGCTTTCGGACGCGGGCAAGCCGCTGAAAGCGGCGCCGGGGACTGCCCAAAAAACTGAAAACGCGAACAGCAACGGAAAAGCTTTTTTCACCGGAGAGCGCTCATGAGCCAGTCGAAATAATCCGCCGAGATCCGGCGCACCGGCAGATTGAGGATCTCAGGCACTTCGTACGGATGGATCTTTTTGATGGCCTTTTCCACTTTGCCAAAATTCTTTTCCGAGGTCTTGATCAGCACCAGAAACTCCCGTGCCGACTCGATGTTTCCCTTCCACCGGTAAACCGATCTGAACGCGCCGCTGACGCTCACGCAAGCCGCCAGTTTTCTGCGCACCAGTGTCTCGGCGAGGCGGCGGCCGCTTTTCGCATCGGGAACCGTTGTTAATATCACGGAAGCTCCGCGCATGCTTCCTTTAGAAACGCAGCGTTATCTTGAAATCCTGCCCTTCGCGTTCCAGAATGATGTGCCCTTCCCTAGCCAGCCAGCCGAGGCTCATGAGCACAACGTTACGGTCCTTGTCGATGCTTTTCACCAACTGCATCAGCGAACCGCTTTTGTGCTGGTCGAGGTAATGCCAGATGTCCCCTGCTACGATCCCTATTTCCGTTATCATGCTTCCTCCGATCCTATCCCTTTATAATAAACAGCCGTTTCAAAGAAATCAACCGGTGACGATATCACAAAAGCCGGTCTTCCGCCGCTTTTTTATTGTAACTCTTGCACTGCGGGCATTGCGAGATCTCGTGGTGCGTCGAATCGATATACGTGTAGGTGCAGATCGTGCATTCCCAAACGTCGGCTTCCTCACGGACAAATTTGGGCAGCACTACTTTTTTCTCGAAAAATATCCAAAGGATAAAGATCACCAGAAGCGATGACATCAGGTATAAAAAAATGGCCGTCGAAATGTCGATACGGAACATCAGATCTCTTCCGCGACGTCAAAAGTCACTTTGCCCTGCGCCTCGACGCCTTTTTTGCCCGGCAGCGGCTCGAAGCGCCAGCGCCTGAGGTATTCGATCCATTCGAGGTCGGTCCTTGCGTTCCCCGTCGACACGGCGACTGAAGCCTGCGACACCTCACCGTCAGGTAGCACGGAAAATTCCGCTTCCAGTTTCGGGTTTTTCAGCGTCCGGGCACTGCGCTTCTTCGGTTCCACCGAACGGCTCAGCACCTGTCTGGAAGCCGCTTCGCCTTCGAGTTCGATGCGGTACGCCGATCGGGAGAAAAGAAAAAGTTCTTCTGGTGCGGCCTTGTCGCCCGCGACCGCCCCCCTCATCGCCTCCACGAAATTTTTCCCAAAAGGCATGCTCACAACTTCGCCGGCCTCCTGGCGCTCAAATGTCTGCACCTTGCTATCAAGCGTGGCACTGAAATCGACGGGTCGGCGATAGATGGCTTCCGAGAACTGCGGTCTCGTCTGAACAAGCGTCTTGAAAAAACTGTCATCCAATACAGGCCCAAGCGACACCATCACCGGACGTATCTTTGCCTTACGTGGCGAGGCAACGGTGATCGTGACGGAAAAAAACCAGAAGGCATGCCACAATATCGAGGCCAGTACCGCCGATGCGAATGCTTTGTCTTTCAAGCTGTTTCGGCCGCTTTCTGGTTGGTCGCGATGTTGATCTGAGGTACTCCCGCATCCCGGCACAGGTCCCAGATCTCGACCACGCGCCCAAGCGACGAGCTGATGTCGGCCTTCAAGAGCACGCTCTTTTTTTCCTGCGCCGCCTGGCGGATGCGCTGCGTCAGGTCGTGGATCGTGACAGGCTGCTCATTGAGAAAAAGCAAATCCTGACCCGATAAAGACACCACGAGGTTTTCACTTGAGATCACTTCACTGGTCACGGCCTTCGGTAAACTCACGCGGATACCGGGTTGGAGCACAAAATTGGACGTCAGCATGAAGAAGATGAGGAGGAGAAACACCACGTCGATGAGCGGCGTCGTGTCCAGCTGTCCTTTCAGAACGGAAGTGCGTCTTTTCAGGCGCTTAAACCGCATCTTCTCCCCTCTTTTCTCCGAGAATGTTCAAGAGGTCCGTGGCACTGCGTTCCATGTCCAACACGAAGCCGTCCACACGGCTCACGAGATAGTTGTACGCCACGTAAGTGGGGATGGCCACGCAAAGTCCGAACACGGTGGTGAGCAGAGCTTCCCAGATGCCACCCGCGAGATCGCCAGGATTCACCGGATTCAGAACGGTGGCCTTGCTTTCGATCACCTGGAATGCCTGCACGAGGCCTGTCACTGTCCCCAGCAGTCCAAGCAATGGCGCCACGTGACCGACAGTGGCCAGCACCGGGAGGTTGCGCTCCAGGCGCGGCACTTCATGGATACTCGCATCCTCAATGGCCTCCCGGATCTCATGTCTGGGGCGGTCATGCTTCCGAATGCCCGCCCGGAGAATGGCCGCGATCGGACCGCCTGTGCGTTCACAAAGGTCCAGCGCTTCCATGATCTTGTTCCTTTTTAGGGATCTTGAGATCTGCTCCATGAACGCTTTCGTGTCGATCTGTTCCTGACGGAGCTTGATCAACCTTTCGATGACGATCGCGAACGAGATCATCGAGCAAAGAAGTATCGGCCACATGATCGGGCCGCCTTTTTGCATGAATTCCCACATAAATACCCCCTCCTTCGTTGAATGAAAACCGGCCGCGGTGTTTTACGCGGCGCGCTTCAGTTCCTGTTTGATCTTCTTGATCTTTTCCTTCGCTAGATCCGCGCGGTTCGAAGTGGACGCTGCGATGATCTCGTACAGCTTGAGCGCTTCGGGATAACGACGCAGGTCTTCGAAAAGCTTGGCGGCGCGCAGCCTGGCCTGATCGGCGTAAACCATGTTCGTCGGATAGAGTTCCGCGATGTTGGCGAACTCGGAAGCGGCCTTTTCCGGATCGCCACGGGTTTCATACACCTCTGCCAGTTCGAACTGGATCTCGCACGAGACTTCGGCCGGCGCCTGTTTCAGCGCCTCGCTGAAATAATACGCGGCTTCGCGCATGTGCCCCTCGGCTTTCAGGAGTTCCGCGAGTTTTTTCTGCGCCAGCGCCTTGTCTGGGCCTCCCGCGGGGAGGCTCATGATCTTCACGAGCTCAGCCTTGGCATCATCGGACTTGCCTTGCGAGATGAGAAAATCGGCCACCTTCAGAAGCGCCTTGGGCGCCAGGTCACTTTGCGGGTACTGCTCGGCAAGGGCCCTCCGTTCCGCGGCGGCCGCCCAGAGGTCGCCTTCGCGTTCCAGCGCCGAGGCCGACTGGAGGCGAGCGTCGTCCGCAAGCGGATGAGAAGCGAACTTCTTCGGGATGGCCTGAAAATACTCGCGCGCCTTGGCGTACTGCCCCTTCGTATAATAATATTCGCCGAGGCCGTATTCGACGTCAGCCGCGGTCTGCGAATCGGGGAATTTTTTTAGGAACTCTTCGAACTCGCGGATCGCGTCATTCTCGCGGTTCATCTTGAAATAGCACCACCCGATCTGGTATTTCGCGAGCCGTCCCACCTCGCTCTGCGGAGAACGCGCATAAACGTCCTTGAACACTGAAAGCGCCTTGTCGAAGTCGCCATTGTTGAAATGGCAGTTGCCCACCTGAAAGTACGCCTTCTCGCGCCAGGCGCTCTCCGGGTAAAGCGCGATGAGCTTTTTAAGCTGCGCCATCGCTTCGGCATTGCTGTGTTTCTGCATCAAGACTCCGGCGAGGCGGTACAACGCCTCGTCCTGGAAGCGGCTACCCGGAAAATTCGCGAGGAGGCTCTGGAAACTGAGGATGGCCGCGTCGGCGCGGTCCAGCCGCAAAAGCGTGTTGCCGGATTGATACTGCGCATAATCGGCATAAAGGCTTTTCGGAAGATCTTTGAGCACGCGGTCATATTCTTCGAGCGCTTTGTCGAAGTCGTTCCTTTCCAAGTACATGTCGCCGATGCGGCAGATCGCGCCGGCCTTCAACACCTCGTTGTCACTTCCGTCCGCGACAGCCTGAAAATGGTCTATCGCCTGTTCGGGCTTGTTGAGCCGCGCATACACCCAGCCGAGCTCATATTCCATTTCGTCGTACAGCGGGCTGGACGGAAAATGCCTCATGCCTTCCTCGTAAACTTCAGCCGCCTCGGCGAAACGGTGCATTCCATAAAGCGTCTCGGCTTTCCAGAACATCGCCTGATCCAAATACTCCGATCGGGGGAAATCCTTCAAGAGGCGGTCCAGCGTCTCCAGCGCCTCGGAGAAACGGGCCAGTTTCGTCAGACTGCGCGCCTTGCCCAGAAGGAATCCGTCGCGTATTGGCGCATCGCCGATGTCGTCTTCGAACGGCGTGAAGCTCTGCAAGGCCTCGTTGAACTTGCCCAGCTGAAAGTAGGTCCAGCCTAGTCCATGCAAGGCGTACGGCCGAAAACCGCTTTTACCGCCGATCTCGAGGCTCTTCTTGTATGATTCGAGCGCGAGAACATACTCCCCGAGGTTGTAGCGGCTTTGGCCGAGAAGATAATAGGCGTTGGCGGCCTTGGCGCTCAGAGGATGATCCTGCACGAAGTTTGAAAAGATCTTCGAGGCGGCGTCGTACTTTTTCATTTCAAAAAGGCATTGGCCGATCTTGACCATCGACTCGACGGCCAACGGGTGCGTTGGAAACGCATCTATGACGGCTTCAAACTCATCCATGGCGGCCTCAGGATCGTTTTCCTCATACAGCGACCATGCGCGCGAATATTTGGCGTAGACGAGAAAACGCGACGTGGGGAATTTCTGGATGATCTCGGAATAAAATTTGATGGCCCCGTCGTAGTCTTTCGCCTTGAAGCGCGACTCCCCCGCCCAATAAAGCGCCTCTTCATGCACCGGCCCCTGGAGGACATCGCGTGAAAGCGCCTCAAATGCGCGCGAGGCACCAGCCAGATCGTTGAGATTCAAATAGGCCTGCGCCAAAAGGAGGTCGGAATCATGCCGGAACTTCGAGTCGGGATACTTCCCCGAAAACTGCTGTGCGAGCGATTTGACCGACTCGAAGCGGCCTTGTTGGTAGGCCTGCGTGATCGGGGCGAATTCCCTTTCCTCGTCCATACTTGCCGCCTGAAGCACCGGAGGAAACACGGCCGCGCAGGCGCCGACAAGGCAAAAAGCGTAGAAGAGACGCATAGGCGCGTTATTTTATCATGCGCTAGCCTTCAGCGCACTTTTCAGGAAGCGGCCGGTGTATGAGCGCTGGGATCGCGCGACTTCTTCCGGTGAGCCGGTGGCGACGACCTCGCCGCCACGGTCGCCGCCCTCGGGACCGAGATCGATGAGGTGATCGGCGGCTTTGATGACATCGAGATTGTGCTCGATGACGAGCACGGTGTTGCCCTGATCCACGAGTTTCTGCAAAACGTTGAGAAGGCGGTTGATGTCGGCAAAATGAAGCCCGGTGGTCGGCTCATCCAGAATGTAAAAAGTGCGCCCCGTCGAGCGTTTGGAAAGCTCGGTGGAAAGTTTCACACGCTGGGCCTCTCCTCCAGAAAGTGTCGGCGCGGACTGGCCCAGCTCGATGTAGTCAAGGCCGACCTCATGCAGCGTCTGTAGCTTGGATCTCACCATAGGAACGTTGGCGAAAAGGTTCAACGCTTCTTCGACGCTCATCCCGAGCACATCGGCGATGGACTTTCCTTTGTAACGCACCTCCAGCGTCTGCTCATTGAAACGCTTGCCTTTGCAGATCTCGCAGGTGACATAAACGTCAGGGAGGAAATGCATTTCGATGGTTTTCACGCCGTCGCCTTCGCTGGCCTCACAGCGGCCACCTTTTCCGCCAGAGGCGGATCCGCTCCTGGTGGACACGTTGAAACTGAAGCGGCCGGGTGAATAACCTCGCATCCTGGACTCCGGCAGCTTCGCGAAAATATCACGGATGGGACCGAACAAGCCCGTGTAGGTCGCGGGGTTCGAGCGCGGCGTGCGGCCTATCGGCGACTGGTCGATCTCGATGACCTTGTCGATGGCCTCGAGGCCGGTGATCGTTTCATGCTTCCCCGGCGTCACTTTGGATCCCGACAGGCGGCGTGACAATCCTTTATAGAGGATCTCGTCCACCAGCGTGCTCTTGCCGGATCCGGAAACTCCCGTCACACAGGTGAACACGCCCAGCGGGATCTCCACGTCGATGTTCTTCAGGTTGTTCTCGGCGGCCTTTTTGATCATGATCTTTTTCGTCTTTTTCGCGTCGCGACGTTTTTCCGGCCTATGGACGCGGAGCTCGCCTTTCAGGTACTTGCCGGTGAGAGAGGCCGGATTTTTGATCACTTCTTGGGGCGTACCAGCCGCGACGATACGCCCGCCGTGCTTGCCGGCGCCGGGGCCGAAATCGACGAGGTAATCGGCGCATCTCATCGTCGCTTCGTCATGCTCCACAATGATGAGCGTGTTGCCCAGATCTTTCAGAGCGACGAGAGCGTCGAGCAGCTTTTCATTGTCTCTCTGGTGAAGCCCGATGGACGGCTCATCCAGCACATAGAGGACACCCATGAGGCCCGCGCCGATCTGTGAGGCCAGGCGGATGCGCTGGGCTTCCCCGCCGGAAAGCGTGCCGCTCATGCGGTCCAGCGAAAGATAACCGAGGCCGACATTCGTCATAAAAGCCAGCCGCGCGCGCACTTCTTTTAGGATCTGCTGAGCGATCTTTTCTTCTTTTTCGCCGAGGCGCATGTCCTTGAAGAACGCGTCGGCGTGTTCGATGGAAAATTCGGTGATGCCCATGATGTTTTTACCATGGACTTTCACCGCCAGCGCTTCGGGCTTCAGGCGCTTGCCGCAGCATTCTTCGCAAGGTTTGAGGCTCATGTAGCGGTTGATCTCTTCTTTCATGAACTCAGACTCGGTCTCCTTGAACCGGCGCTCAAGATTCGGGATCACGCCCTCCCAGCCAAAGGCTGGTCCGCCTCTGGCGGAGAAACTTTTCCAGTCTTTTTCGCTGGTGCCATAAAGAATTATCTCGCGGTGTTTTTTGCTAAGCTCCTTGTACGGCGTATCCAGGCTGAAACCGAGGTCCTCGGACAAATGACGCAGAAGCCGCCGGAGATAAATGATGAGCGATCTCCCACCTCGTTTCCATCCGGCGATGGCGCCTCCGCGGATGGATCTTGATTTGTCTGGAACGACGAGGTCAGGCTCTATTTCCAGGCAGTTGCCGAGACCGTCACAGCTCGGGCAAGCGCCGTACGGACTGTTGAACGAAAAAAGCCGCGGTTCCAGCGGCTGAAAGCTGATGCCGCAATGCACGCACGCGTGCAGCTCGGAAAAAAGTTTCTCACGCGGACCGGTACCGTTCGTGGACTCAAACATCACTTTCATCGTCCCTTTTCCAGCGCGCAGCGCCGCCTCAACGGAGTCCGTCAGGCGCTTTTTCACGTCATTCTTGAGGATCAGGCGGTCGACGACGATCTCGATCGTGTGTTTTTTCTTTTTATCCAGCTTCGGGTTCTCGGCAAGCTCATGCGTTTTGCCATCGACACGCACGCGGACATAGCCCTCTTTCTGGATGTCCTTGAAAATTTTATGATACTCGCCTTTGCGGCCCTCAACGACGGGTGCCAGCACCTGTATCTTCGTTTCCACCGGTGCCTTCAACACCTGATCGACGATCTCTTGGGCGCTTTGACGGGAAATTTCACGGCCGCAGCGATAGCAGTGCGCGACGCCGATCTTCGCGAAAAGCAGGCGGAGATAATCGTAAATTTCAGTGGTGGTCCCGACGGTGGAGCGGGGGTTGGATCCGGCAATACGCTGTTCGATGCTGATCGCCGGCGAAAGGCCTTCGATGGACTCCACGTTCGGCTTTTGCATCTGGTCGAGGAACTGGCGGGCGTAAGCGGAGAGACTTTCCACATAGCGCCTCTGTCCTTCGGCGTAAATAGTGTCAAAGGCCAGCGACGATTTGCCGGAACCGCTGAGGCCGGTGAACACAACGATGGCGTTGCGGGGGATCTTGAGATCGATCCCTTTTAAATTATGTTCCCTGGCGTTTTTGATGTAGATGTAGTTTTTTTCCATGTCTAGGACTCGGGAAGCCGAACAGACTTAGGCGTCTTTTTTCAGGATTTCCGGTATGGGGCGGGTGTCGATGCGCACCCCGCCGTCATGCTCGATGACCAGCGTGTAGATCGTCCCGGGAATGAACACAGACCCGGGCGCTTCGATCTGGGCATTCTTGATGCCAATGCCTTTGCGAGCGTCGGTGTCGAGCGCGTAAGTCCAAAATTTCTCCCAAACCTCCTTTTCAAAATAGTTCGGCGGATCGCCGACACGGTAACCCTCGGGCACCACGATCTCCGGCCTGGTTTCGCCGGTGTTTTTACCTCGGAATATTTTTTCCAAGAGACCCGGGCGGCGCGGCTGATTGGCGATGCGCTGCACCGGCGTGATGACGAATTCCTGCGTGTTTTGGCCGTCCAGCACGAAGGCCTTGAGGAAAAGATATACGCTTTTGCCTTTCAACCGATGCCCTTCCTCGATGTACTTGTCATCGAAACGAACAACGAGCGTCTGGAACTGGACCTCGTTCCCTTTGAACGTGAAATACTTGGGCTTCAACGGTCGTCCGTGGACGCCGTATTCGAGGAACTTGATCGTCGTCGTGTATTTCCGAGTGTACTCATCGAGACTCGATTCGACGACCAGCACCTCGGCGATGCGTGATTCCGCCTTGAGGTTGCGGATGATCCTCTGCATCGTCATGTATTCGAAAACAAACTTGTAGGCGACGATGAAAAGAGCGAGGATGACGATCCCGGCGATCAGTCTGCGCGCGACCTTTTTGACGCCGGTAAACATCAGGCTTTTTTGAAAAGCCTCTCGGTCGAAAGTTTCATGAAAACGGAAAAGGCATTTCTTTCTCGATGTCTTGCGATCAGGCGCAGTGTCTCAGCGGCCGCCCAGATCCCGTAGACAATGGTGATCTCCTCGCGGATACCCGGGACGAAAAATTGAATGATCCACAGAACAAAAAGCCCCGCCGCCTCGACAAAACTGAAGTCCATGCTCGCGAGGAAGAGAAAGCCCAAATACGACTGGACGATCGTGAGCAAGATCTCGACTTTTTGGTGGTCGTCGAACACGATGTGCGCGATCCGCCCCACGCCGAACGAATAAATGAAAGGAATGGTCGCCACGAGCACCGTCCACTGATTGATCGAGGACGAAATGAAATTCGTCAGCGCCATCGGGGCCTTGCCGCGCCGCGCCCAGTTGAACGCCGAAAGCTTTTCCGGGAACTCGCTCAAAAAAGGTGCCACCCACTGCACGAACACGAACTGTGAGATCCCCATCGTCACCGCCAGCGCCAGCATGGATTCGAGGAACGGATGCGCGACAAACCATAAGATCAGAGCGCCCGCCAAAAAAAACAAGAGGATCGCAATGTAATTTTTTGGTTTTTCTAGACGCAGCAAGAACCGCGGCACCCGGCCCGCGTCTTCGATGCCTTCCGCGTCTTGCGGCGGCATTTTGGACAAAAGATACAGATACGCGGCGTAGATCAGCGCGAGGATCACGCCGTCCATGATGTTCAGCGTGCCCTTGAAATAGATGTATAAAAAATAAGCGAGCGCCGGGATCAGCGAGAGAACGGTGATCGAGTGCTCGTCCTCCATCTCGATGGCCCAGAAACCGCCCTCTTTTGAAAAAAGCTTTTTGTGTCCGAAAAAGAGGGCCACGAAATACACCATCGGCCACCCGAGACCGACAAAGAGGCGCAACGAGCCCGTGAAATTGGCCGTGATGAGATGCATTTCCTCCGGATTTTTTGCGGCAGAAAGTGCGATCGCCGCTTCCACGGCGAATTCCGGCAGTGTCTGCACCCATGCCAGCACCGCCAGCGCCATTCCCTGAGAAATGTAAAACTGGCCGCTCTCGGCAGCCCAGGCAATGAGCATAGCGGCCAAAATGATCGCGGGGAATGTCCAAAGGGCGTGAATCGGTTCCATAAGGGGGCTAATATATCACGAATCAGAGGCGATGGACAGGCGGTCGGACAGCTTTGCCCACTCGGCGAGAGACAGCGTTTCCCCTCGGCACCTCGGGTCCAAGCCCGCATCCTCGAGGGCGCTTAAAAGGCTGTCGGATGCGTGCGGTATCGCCCAACCCTCGAGGGAATTGAGTAGTGTCTTGCGTCTTTTTTGAAAAGAGCGGCGCACGATCGCAAAGAACGCCTTTTCGTCGGCCACAGGCACGCGTGATTTCTCAAGAAAAACGATCTTGAGCACCGCCGAGTCCACTTTGGGTGCCGGATAGAAATCGGCTCTGCTGATCTTTCTCACGCACTCAACGTCCGCATAGAACTGGACGAACACCGACAGCGGTCCCCAGCTTTTCCGGCCCGGCACGGAAAGCAGTCTCTCGGCCACTTCCCATTGCACCGTCAGCGCCGCACCGGAAACGGAACGCCTCTGATCGATGAGCCACTGCAGGATGGGGCTTGTGATGTTATAGGGAATATTGCCAGCGATTTTGACGGATCCTTCGGCCACGGCAGCGATGTCCAGCTCCAGCACGTCTTTTTCGAGGACCCGGAGACCGCTCGGAAACTGCCGGCAGAGATGCGCGGCCATGGCGCGGTCTTTTTCCACGGCGATCACGCGCGCGTTCCTTTTTAAAAGCACTTCTGTGAGAAATCCGAGGCCGGGTCCGATCTCGATCACCGTCTCACCGGCGCGCGGGGACAGGGCCTCGGCCACGCATTCGAGCGCGGCCTTGCTGATCATGAAATGTTGACCGAAGCGTTTTTTAGGGGACACGCCGAGACCGTGGAGCGCGGCCTTAACGCGTGTGGTGAGGGTTCCGTCCATGCTTTTTCCGGTTCTTCGAAAGCTGCGCGGCCAAGAGCAGCGCCTCTTTCATCGAACCCGCGTCCGCCTTGAAAGAAGGCGCGATGTCGTAGCCGGTGCCGTGGTCCGGGGAAGTGCGCACGAAGGGCAGGCCCAGCGTCACGTTGACCCCAGAGCCGCGTGAGATCATTTTGAGCGGGATCAGTCCCTGGTCATGATACATGCAGATCTCGGCATCGTAACGGCCACGGTAGGCTTCATGAAATAACACGTCGGCCGGCAGCGGTCCCCGGATCTCTGCCTTCACCGTTTTTCTCGCCGCCTTCACGGCCGGAGTGATGATCTCAATTTCCTCGCGGCCAAAATTTCCCTTCTCACCCGCATGCGGATTCAGCGCGCACACAGCGATGCGCGGCCTCCGCAGGCCGAAAGAACGCCTCAGCTCAAAGTCGGTAAGCCGTATCGCTTCGGCGATGCGGGAGCGCGTGAGCGTTCTTGCCACCGACTTCATCGCCAGATGCCGCGTCACAAGTGTCACACGCAGTCCCCCGCCCACGAGCATCATTTCGAATCGCTTTGCCTTCGAGAGCTTCGCCAGGTACTCGGTATGCCCTGGGATGCGGAATCCCGCCTCTTGCAGTGCCGCCTTGTTCACGGGTGCGGTCACGATCGCGTCCACCGCGCCGCGCAGGGCGAACGCCACCGCCCATCGGATCGATCGCACAGCGAGCCGGCTGAGCACCCGGTTCGAGCGGCCGCGAATGACCTTTGATGGGAAACGCGCGGGAAAATAACAGGCGACGGAGCGGCCGAAAACGGGAGTGAGCGATAAACGGCGGGCGATGTCATTGAAAAAAGATGCTGGGCCCAAGACAACAAGGCCGGCCCTGGCGGCCGGCGGAAGAGACAAGATGGCTTTGACGGTGACTTCCGGTCCTACGCCTGCGGCATCTCCGAGAGTGACGGCAATCTTTTCATTACCGAAGGGAGATGTAGGCATTTTTTTTTAGGTTCTGCATCCACGTGTCGAGCCGGATCCTCATCTTTTCCTTGAAAAGAATGTCCTGGATGCGGTCTCTGACTTCCGTGAGCGGCTTGACGGAAAATTTCTCACGCTGCGCCACCTTGAAAAGATGATACCCCAGCGAGCTTTGTATCGGCCGAGTGATTTGTCCCGGCTCCAGCGCGAACACCTGGTCGTCGATATCACCCAGAAGCTGGCCTTTTTCGAGCCAGCCCATTTCTCCGCCGTCCTTGGCCTCGGCGCCTTCGGAATAGGACATCGCGAGCTCTTCAAATGGTTTTCCACCCTGCACCTGCGCATACAGCGAATCCGTGAAGACCTTCGCCTCCTCGTCGGTCCTCGACCCGATGCGGATGAGAATGTGCTGGAGCCGGACGCGGTCGCCCTGTGAAAATTCCTCGGGATGCGTCTTGTAATACTCGCTCACCTCGCCGGGAGACACGGTGACGCGCGATTTCACCTCGTAACCGATGAGCTTTTGCGTCATCAGCTGGTCCCGAAAGCGGTTCCAAAGCTTCTTTTCGGTAAGACCCTGGTCGCCGATGGCCTTCAAATAGACCTCGCGGCTTGGAAATTTGTGGCGCACCTCGGCCATCATCTCGTCGACCTCGGGATCTTTCACGATCACCTTTTCTCTTTTGGCTTCGCTGAGAACAAGCCTTTCCTCGATCAGCCGGCTCAAAAGTTCCTGGCGTGCGGTCTTGGCTTTTTCGGCGAACTCCGGGCCGGCGTACGTCGTGCGGTACTGGGACAAGAGCGGCGCCATCACGACATCCAGGTCCTGTTCGGTGATGATCTCATCGTTGACCACCGCGAGTATCCTCTCGAGCACTTCGGCGCCGAAAACCGGCGCAGAGAAAGAGAGTTGGCAAAGTAAAATGGCGGGGAAAACGACCTTCTTCAGCGGGCCCATGTTCAGGGGGTTTTCTGCGCGTGCGGCAGCGTCACCGCTTCCAGGGCCTTTTCGTCGACATCGATCTTGGAGTTGCCGCGCAGTCTCTGGACCAGACTTTTGAAGGTCTTTGTTTTTTTCTCGTTCAGGAGACGCTCCTCCACGATCGGCCTGACGGCCTTGAAATCGCGCAGAGTGGGTTCGATGCGGTCGGTGAGCTTGATCACGTGATAGCCGAACTGTGTCTTCACGACGCCGCTCAGCTCACCTTTTTTCAGCGCAAAAACGGCCTGCTCGAATTCGGGCACGAACTGGCCTTTCTGGAAAAAGCTGAGATCGCCGCCGCGCATAGCCGTGGTGTCCGTGGATCTTTTCCGCGCCAGTTCTTCGAAATCGGCTCCGCCGAGAAGCTCGTTCCGGATAGCGTCAGCTTCCTCGGGCGTTTTCACGAGAATATGCGAGGCGCGAAGAAGCAACGGCGTCATGAACTCATCTTTGTGGGCTTCATAGTACTCTGAGGCCTCTTCGGGCGCGATCGTGATCTTTTTGTCGACTTCCACCTCGATCAACTTTGCGATGACGATCTTTTTCTGGGCCAGGCGCAGGACCTCGCGCACTTCGGGCTGTGAGCTGAGCCTCTGTCGGCGTGCCTCTTTCAAAAGATAATGCTCCGTCGCCATGTCTTCGATGAATTCACGTTTTCTCTGCAGGGCGAGGCCGCGAAGCTGACGCGGGAGACCCTCGATCTTCTTCACGAACTCGTCTTCGGTGATGACGGCGCCGTCAAAACGGGCAAGCACTTTGCCAACAGGCTTTTGTGCGCAACCCGAAAGTATGAAAAGGAGGATGAAAGCGGCTTGGAATCGTCTCATTTTTGGCAAAGTTTTTTCATGATACCACAAGTTCACGGCTGAGGCGACAGATTTTGGATGGTTTCTTTCAGAATGCGGCAATAAAGGTCAAAGCCGACGCTCGAAATGTATCCCGATTGCTCGGTGCCGAGAATATTGCCGGCGCCGCGTATCTCGAGGTCCTCCATGGCCACGTTGAAGCCGGAACCCAGGTAGGTGAAGCGTTCAATGGCGCTGAGTCTCTTGCGTGATTCAGAGGACAGCACGGCCCCTTTCGGTATCAGGAGGTAAGCGTAGGCGCTGCGGTCAAAACGCCCCACGCGGCCGCGCAGCTGGTAAAGCTCTGAGAGCCCGAAAAGATCCGCCCGGTTGATGAGGATGGTGTTCGCGTTCGGAATGTCGATGCCGGATTCGACGATGGTCGTACAGACGAGCACGTCGATCTCGCCGTGGATAAATTTTTTCATGATGGCTTCGAGCAGCCGCCCGGGCATCTGTCCGTGCCCGACGGCGATGCGCGCCTCCGGCACCAGCTGCGAGACCTTCTCCCGCACTTTTTCTATCCCCTGCACGCGGTTGTGCACGAAGAACACCTGTCCGTGCCGCCCAAGCTCCTTCAGGATCGCCTCACGGATGATCTTGTCACTGGTTTCGGTGACAAGGGTTTCGATGGGTCTTCGGTTCTTCGGCGGCGTGTTGATCGTGGACATATCCTTGGAACCGACGAGTGAAAGGTAAAGCGTCCTCGGGATCGGCGTCGCCGTCAGCGTCAGAACGTCGACGAGAAGCCTGAGCTTTTTCAAATGCTCTTTGTGTCGCACGCCGAAACGTTGTTCCTCGTCGATGACGACGAGGCCGAGGTCCTTGAACGCGACGTCCGACGACAACAAGCGGTGCGTGCCTATCACGATGTCACAGGAGCCCTCTTTCAACGCTTCCACGATGCGTCTCTGGTTGCCCGCCGACTGGAAGCGCGAGAGCATCTCGACGCGCACGGGAAAACTTTTCAGCCTTTCGCGGAAGGTGTCGAAATGCTGTTCGGCTAAAAGCGTGGTCGGCACGAGAATGGCCACCTGTTTGCCGCTCATGACCACCTTGAACGCCGCGCGCAAGGCAACCTCGGTTTTTCCATAACCCACGTCCCCGCAGAGAAGCCTGTCCATCGGCACTTCGGACTCAAGATCGGCCTTCACCTCAGCCGTGGATTTTTTCTGGTCCGGGGTGTCTTCATAAGGAAATTCCCTCTCCAACTGCCGCTGCCAGTCGGTATCCTTTTGGAACTGGAAACCCTTCAACAGTTTCCGTTTCGCCTGCAGCGTGAGAAGCTCGCCGGCAAATGAAAATACGCCCTTGCGCGTCCTTTCTTTCAGTTTCTGCCAACTCCGGGAGCCGAGCTTGGAAAACTGGGGTTTCTTTTTGCCGAAGGCCGTGTAGCGCTGGAGAAGATGCAGGTCACGCGTGGGGACATAGAGCTTTTCCTGCCCGGCAAATTCCAGCTCAAAGTGATCTTCCTGCCGCCCGTCTTTGTTCTTCAGGGCCCGTACGCCGCGGTAACGCGCGATGCCGTGCAGCACATGCACCACCCAGTCCCCCATCTCTACGTCAATGAAGGGCTCGACAGGGATCTCATAATCAATGGGCAGGCCGCCCGTTTTTTTGTGGGAATAACGGAGTTCCTTTTTTTCAGGCAGCACGACGACCATGCGATGCGGCTCGAGACTTTTACCGCTGGTGGGGTCAAAAGAATGGATGGTCTCGACGCTGTCGTGCAGGAGCTCGATGCGCACCGGCAGCGAGAAATACGTCGGGAAAATATCGATGATGCCGCCGCGGATGCTGAACTCGCCCGGTGCGGCCACTGCCTGCTGGCGCCGGTAACCGAAATCAAACAAGCGCGCGGCGAGCGCGGCGAGATCTATTTGTTTCCCCGGATAGAATTCGAGAGTCTCAAACATGGGAAGTAAAGACTAGATTAGGACGAAAAGCGTAAAACGAAAAGCGAAAAACTTTGGCGTCACTTCGTGACCTACAATAAAAGTCGCGTAGCGACACAACAACTTTTCGCTTTTCACTTTTCGCTATTCGTTACATCTTCGCCGGCGTAGAGACCCCGAGAAGTCCGAGTCCGGAGCGGATCACCGACTGCACGCCGAGGACGAGCATCATTCTGGCCTGGGTCAGGGAGGCGTCTTCCGTGACCACGCGGTGCTCGGTGTAAAATTTGTGAAACGCCGCGGCAAGCTCCATGAGATACGGTACGAGACGGTAGGGTTCGAGCGTGCGCTCGGCCGCGAGCACCGTGTCGCCGAAATGCGAGAGAAGCCGCATGAGGCGTGTCTCTTCCGCGGCCGTGAGGCGCGGCAGCGCCCCCGCGTCCCATGCGAGAGAAAGTTTGCGCTCTCCAAAAAGTGTCTTGATACTTTCGATGCGGGCATTGGCGTACTGGATGTAAAACACGGGATTTTCCGGCGTCTGCGTCTTGGCGAGTTCCAGATCAAAATCGAGATGCGCGTCGAACTTCCTCATCAAAAAGAAAAATCTTCCCGCGTCCCTGCCGACTTCGTCGAGGATTTGCCTCAGCGTCACGAACTCCCCCGCGCGCGTGGACATGCGCACCTGTTTCTTGCCCTCGTACAGGGTGACTAGCTGGGCAATGAGGATGTGTATGTTGGCCGCGTCGTGGCCGAGCGCCACCTGCGAGGCCTTGAGGCGCGCGATGTAGCCGTGATGGTCCGGGCCCCAGATGTTGACGACCTCGCCAAAACCCCGCTCGAATTTTTCGTCGTGATACGCGATGTCGGGCGTGAGATACGTGTAACTTTTGTCGCTTTTGATCAAGACACGGTCCTTGTCGTCCGCAAAATCCGTCGAGCGCAGCCACACAGCGCCTTCGTTCTCGTAGATCACGCCTTTTTTCTTCAGCGCTTCCAGCGTTCTCTCCACGCGGCCGGAACGCATGAGACCGGCCTGGCTATAATAACCGTTGAAATGGACGTCGAAATCGGCCAGGTCCTTTTGAATGCCCTCCAGAATGCTTTCCTTGGCAAAAGTTTCACAAACACGTACCTGTTCCTCTTCCGGAAGACTGGCAAAAGCGTCTTTTCCTTTTTTCTGCAGGAGACTCTGGGCGATCTCTTTCAAGTATTCGCCCTGATAAAAATTTTCGGGCATATCAATGGCACGGCTTTCGAGTATTTCGCGCACGCGCAGGTGTGTCGAGCGGCCCAGCGTCTGGATCTGCACGCCCTCATCGTTGTTGTAATACTCGCGCGTGACCTCGTGGCCACAGAATTTCAAGACGCGCGCCAGTGAGTCGCCGAGCGCCGCCTGGCGGCCGTGCGCGACCGTCAAAGGACCCGTAGGATTGGCGCTCACGAATTCGAGAAGGATGTTCCGCGGCTTCGGTTTGGGCCGTCCGAAATTTTCGCCTTCAGCGTGGATGTCGGAAACGACGGCGGCGATCTCAGCGGGAGAAAAATGAAAATTGATGAACCCGGGTCCTTCGAGAGAGACTTTCGCGATGCGCGCCCCGAGTTCCGTCCCTTTCAAAAGCTTTTCGATCTCACGCCCAAGATCTTCCGCCACGGCCTTTGGCGCTTTTTTCAGGCGTTTGGCGAGCCGCAGCGCCACAGGCGAGGACAGATCTCCGAACTTTTCTTCGGGCGGGACTTCGAAGGTGGAAGGGATCTCGAGTCCGTCCGGAACGGCGCCGCCGGTAACACCCGCGGCCGCCGACTCGACAAGCTCGGCCAGCGCCTGCCTCATCGGCCGGCGTGTTTTAAGGGAGGTAGATCTCTTTTCGGACATCGCCCCAGAGGTTCTCCAAGTCGTAAAATTTGCG
>CAZTBX010000062.1:0-22300 GCA_964612035.1 uncultured Planctomycetia bacterium | reverse complement strand
CTTCTGAGCCGCAGGCAAGTTTTGAAGAATTTCCCATTCCCCAGCGTTACGGGGAGGACAAGATCGTTCTCCTGGTGCGCGACCCCTGGTGGCTTTTTTCTTATTGGGAGTTGACGCAGTCCCGAGAAAACGAGGGGATGCGCTCACTGGAATCGGCGGGTCTGACCAAAGACCGGCTAGTGCTCCGCGTGTACGACGTGACGGACACCTCCGTCTCCAACCCAAACTCCTTTTTTGACATCGAGGTCAGCCCTTACGCGGACAATTGGTACATCGATGTGGGCGTCCCGGACAGGGCGTGGGTGGTGGAGCTGGGTTTCCGCGCGAAAGGCGGCCGTTTTTTCGCTTTGCTCACGTCCAATACGGTCCGCACGCCCGCGTTCGGTATTTCGGATGTGCTCGATGAAGAGTGGATGCTTCCCGAACACATCAGCAGCAAGATCTTTGGCATGTCCATCGGCCGCTACGGGGGAAGTTCTCTCGAGATCCGCTCACTTCTGGAAAAATACCTCCGCGACATCGTTTCCTCCGAAAAGTCGCCGGCTTTGGCCTCCACCAAAGTGACACGACAAAACCCATAACCCAAAGCTCTTTCGTCTCCATGGAAAAAGGCTACCTTTCAATCATTCTCCACGCGCATCTTCCGTTTATCCGCCACCCGGAGCATGAGCGTTTTCTCGAAGAAGAGTGGTTTTACGAGGCCATCACCGAGACCTACATTCCGCTGATCCAGGTGTTCCAGGGTCTGGTGCGCGACGGCGTCGATTTTCGCATCACGATGTCCCTGACGCCCACGTTGCTCTCCATGATGGCCGACCCCTTGCTCCAGTCGCGCTATCTGCGTCATGTCGAGCGGCTGATAGAACTGTCCGAGAAAGAAATGACGCGCACGGCAGGCGACGATCGTTTTTATCCTCTCGCCTGTATGTACCGGGACATTTTCGTGGGGGCCAGGGACCTTTTTCTCCGTTACAACTGCAATCTCGCCGGCGCCTTTGCCGAGATCGAAGCCACCGGAAAGCTCGAGATCATCACCTGCGGCGCGACGCACGGTTTTCTCCCGCTCATGGACATACAGAAAGAGGCTGTTCGCGCGCAGATCCGCGTGGCCATCGAGACGCATCAGCGATTTCTCGGTAGAAAGCCGCGTGGTATCTGGCTGCCCGAGTGCGGCTATGCGCCCGGAATCGATGACATCCTAAAAGAAGAAGGCATCAATTTTTTCATCGTGGACACGCACGCGATACTCTTCGGTTCTCCGCGCCCGAAATACGGCGTGTTCGCTCCGGTGTATTGCCGCTCAGGGGTCGCTGCGTTCGCCCGCGACCATGAGTCTTCCAAAAGCGTGTGGAGCGCGGAAGAGGGATACCCCGGCGACGAGAATTACCGCGAATTTTATCGCGACATCGGGTTCGACCTGGATTATTCGTACATCCGTCAGTACCTGAACGGCGACGGCTCGCGCATCAACACCGGTATCAAGTATCACCGCATCACGGGGCCTGGTAGCCACAAAGAACCCTATTCGCCGTCGGCCGCGCGCGACAAGGCCGCCGAGCATGCCGGCAACTTCCTGTTCAACCGCGCGAAGCAGATCGAGCACCTGGGGGGACTGATGGGTGAGCGGCCTCTCATCGTGTCGCCTTATGACGCGGAACTTTTTGGCCACTGGTGGTTCGAAGGCCCACAATGGCTGGACCTCCTTTTTCGAAAACTGCATCATGATCAAACTGACATCCGGTCCGTCACCCCGTCTGAATTTCTTCAGATACGCCCGCGAAACCAGGTGGTGACGCCGTCCATGTCGAGCTGGGGCTACAACGGCTATGCAGAGGTATGGCTGAACGGCTCGAACGACTGGGTGTACCGCCACCTGCACAAGGCCGCCCAGCGCATGATCGAGGCGGCCCGGCACCATCCGGACGCGCAGGACCTGCATCGCCGTGCCCTGAACCAGATGGCGCGAGAGCTTTTGCTCGCGCAGTCCAGCGACTGGGCGTTCATCATGAAAACGGGCACGCACAGCTCCTACGCCGTGAAACGCACGAAGGCGCACCTGCACCGTTTCAACGAGCTTTGGTCGCAAGTCGTTAAAAATTCTATAGACACCGACAGTCTGCAAAGCATAGAATCAGTCGACGATATTTTCCCCGGGCTTAATTACGAGATGTATCGATAAATAAAGGAGGAAGTGATGGTCCGAAAGAAGGGGTTTTTGGCTTTCACGGTGCTCACCGCTCTGTCGCTCACCGGTTGTGCCACCGGACGCAATTATCAGGGTGACATCGACGCATTGAACTCAAAGGTCGTGGCTCTACAGGGGCAACTCGACGCCCGGGACCAGGAAGTCAGCCGTCTTCAGAGTGACCTGAGCCGCGAAGAGAAGAGATTGAATGACTCGGAAAGCCAGAGGCGCCAGCTCGAGATGAAGCTCGAAGCGAGATCGCAGAAGGCCCAGAAGCCGGAGCCCGACTCGGACCTGAAATAATCCTCTATGGCGGCGTCAAAGCGTTCGGAAAAAGACTCGCTGGGGACGCGTGAAATCCCGGCCGACGTCTATTACGGGATACAAACGGACCGTGCCCTCGAGAATTTTCCCATCAGCGGTTTGCGCGCCCACCCGCGTTTCATCGACGCCTTCGTCCATGTCAAAAAAGCCGCCGCCATCGCCAATGCCAAATGCGGCGCGCTCAAACCTGAGCTGAAAGACGCGCTCGTCCGCGCCTGCGACGAGATCCTTTCCGGCAAACTGCGCGACCAGTTCCCGGTCGACGTATTCCAGATGGGGGCCGGCACGGCGTTCAACATGAACGCGAACGAAGTACTCGCCAACCGCGCCAACGAGATACTCGGCCGCGAAAAGGGGAGCTACGACCCCATACATCCCAACGACCACGCCAACATGTCGCAGTCCACGAACGACGCTTTCCCGACGGCCATGCGCCTGGCACTGCTTCTGATCTTAAAGGAAAGCATGCACGGGCCGCTCGAGGGGTTAGAAAAATCCCTGCGCTCGAAGGCCAAAGAATTTGACGGTATCTTGAAATCCGCGCGCACGCATCTGCAGGACGCGGTGCCGATCCGCCTCGGCCAGGAATTCGCCGCGTACGCCGAGACGGTGAAAAAAGCCAGACTCTCGCTTCTCGAGGCGGAAAAAGCCCTGCTAGAGCTCGGCATCGGCGGCAGCGCCGCCGGTACCGGCCTCAACACACCGCGCGGTTATCGCGAAGCGGTGATCGCAGAACTGAGAGTTTCGACGGGCCTGCCCGTGGCGGCGGCCGCGGACATGCGCGAGGCCATGCAAAGCCAGCGCCCCATGTCCGAGGTGTCGGCCTCGATGAGGAATCTCGCGCTCGAGCTGACACGCATCGTGAATGACCTGCGCCTTTTGTCTTCAGGCCCGACCACGGGCCTCGCGGAGATCCATCTTCCCGCCATGGCTCCGGGCTCTTCCATCATGCCCGGCAAAGTGAACCCTTCCATTCTCGAAATGGTGAACATGGTGTGCTTTTACGTCATCGGCGCCGACGGCACCGTGGCCTACGCCGTGCAGGCGGGACAGCTCGAGCTGAATGTCATGATGCCCGTCATGGCGTTCTCGCTCAATTTCTCCGCCACGGTTTTCGGCAACGCCATCAAGGTCCTCGATGAAAAATGTGTGTCCGGCATCACGGCCGACAAGGAGCGCTGCCGCAGTTACGCGGAAAAAAGCCTGGGCCTCGCGACGGCGCTGAACGCGTTCATCGGTTACGCGCGCGCCGCCGAAGTCACGAAAGAGGCACTGGCAAGCGGCAAAACGCTCGTTCAGGTGATACGGGAAAAGAAGATATTGAGCGAAGCGGATATTGCCAAGATCATGGACCCCACGCACATGACGGAGCCGGGGATACCGGGAAAATCGGGTTGATTTTCATAAGCCTAGATGGCACAATAGGAAAACTCGTACGCTAGAGGCCAACCGCCACGCAGGGATAAAAGAAGAAAGAGGGTAAAGAAGTGACTACTGCCACCGAAAGTGCGTTCTCAAAAGGGCTGGAAGATATCGTAGCGGCCGAGAGCTCCATCTGCTTCATCGACGGGAAGAATTCCAAGCTCGCCTACCGCGGTTATGACATTCACGACCTGGCCCAGAACTCCAATTTTGAAGAAACGGCGTATCTCCTTTTATTCGGCAAGCTTCCGACGGAAAGACAGCTCGTCGATTTCACGAACAAGCTCGTGGCCGAGCGGGAGCTTCCAAAGGACGTCATCAAGCTCATCGAGCTGTTCCCGAAAAGCGCCAATCCTATGGCGGCTCTCAGGACAGGCGCCTCGCTTCTTTCTTTCTCGGATCCCGAGGCCGACGACAAGTCCATGGAATCCATCGTCCGCAAGGCCATACGCCTCATCGCGCGCGTCCCGAGCATCATCGCGTATTTTGACCGCGTGCGCCGTCATGAGCCGCTTGTGCACCCCAAGCTCGACGCGTCCGTGAGCACGGCCGCCAACTTCCTGTACATGATGAAGGGCAAAGAAGCCCCCAAGGTCGAATCGACGGTGCTGGACAAGTACTTCATCCTTCTCACCGAGCATGACCTGAACGCCTCCACTTTTGCCTCGCGCATCACGGCCTCCACGCAGTCGGATATCTATTCGGCCATCGTGTCCGGCATCGGGACGCTGAAAGGGGACCTTCACGGTTCGGCCAACAGCCGCACCATGGAAAGCCTCATCGCCATCGGCGATGTGCAGAATGTCGATGCGTTCGTGGACCAGGTGCTTGCCGACAAAAAGAAGCTTATGGGTTTCGGGCATCGCGTGTACAAGGGGCCGGACCCGCGCGCCGATGATCTGAGGCGCATGGCGAAAATGCTGGCCGAGGCGCACCCCGAACAGGCCAAGTGGTACGCCATCGCCGAAAAGCTCGAGCAGGCCGTATGGAAGAAAAAGAAGCTCAACTGCAACGTGGACTTTTATTCGGCCCCGGTGTTGTACACCATCGGCATCCCCATTGATCTTTTCACGACGATGTTCGCCATCAGCCGCATGGCCGGCTGGACGGCGCATATTCTCGAGCAGTACGCGGACAACCGGCTGATCCGGCCCATTTCGCAGTACACCGGACAGCTTGGGCTCAGCTATGCCCCGATCGCTGAGCGCAAGTAAATGCCAGAAGAAACGAAGCAAGACCTCCTCTTAAAGCGCGTCCAGGTCACGATCGCTATCCTGGGCGGCCTCATCGCAGTTGCCGTTGGTGGTTACAATCTGAAGAAAAATATGCTCGGCAGTGGCAATGGCGACATCGTGCTCGTCGTTCAGTCTGACAAGCGTGCGTCTCTCGAGGGCGCGTATGTGGAACTTTTCAACTCTCAGAACGCACTGGTGAATGCCGCGAGAACCGACCGGCAGGGACACTACGAGAAAAAGGGCGTACCCGCCGGCGGGTACATACTGAAGGTGAGCCGCGAAGGTTTCGAGCCGCAGGCGGTCACCGCGCAGGTGGATCCGAACAAAAGCACAGATCTCGAAATGGTGCTCCGCTCTTTGGGACAAACCGCGGCAGGTTCTCCGATACGCTCGGCCCTCGAAGAGGCTGGCGCCTCCTGGATCAAGAATTTAAACAAAGAAAAATCCTCCGAACCACAATAAATGGTGCCCCGCCATCCGAGCGTCGGCGGATCCCCTAAGGACGCAAGAAAAATCGCGGAAGTGGCGGTCCGCCATCAGATCGTCGGCGGACCACCTAATGACGCAAGAAAAATAGCGGAAGTGGCGGAATTGGCATACGCGCAGGTCTCAGAAGCCTGTGCCGCAAGGCTTGAGGGTTCGACTCCCTCCTTCCGCACGATTTTGAAATGAAGAAGCCCACCTTCAGCCTCATCGTCCTCGTCATTTTCTCGGCTATTTTCTGGTGTCTCCCGGCCTACTTTGAGCAATCGGACGCGGCCAAGCGCTGGACGCTGGGCACGCGCGACCTACTTTTCAAAATACGCCACGGCGCCGACGCCCCCGAACCCCCGAAAGATGTCGTCATCATCGCCATCGACGATGAGTCCTGCCAAGAGCTCGGCATGCGCTGGCCTTGGCCGCGCCATGTGCTCGCGACGCTGATCGACGAGCTTTCGGAAAAAGGTGCGGCGACCATCGGCCTCAACCTTTCTTTCACCGGCCTCGAGGACGGCGCCGACGCGTCCACGCGCGAGCTGGCCGAGGCGATGAAGCGTCATGGCCGCGTGGTGATCGGGGCGACGTTTGACAGGCAGAACCGCTATCTCAAACCAAGCCCGCTTCTCGCCGAAGCGGCGGCGGCCTACGGTTACCTCGAGAAGATCGTGGACGAGGATTTCGTTATTCGCCGCGCCTATCTTTTAAGACCCTACGCCGTGTCCTCCAGTTCGGAAACGGACCTTTTCGAAAGCTCGTTCCCTCTGGCGCTTCTCATGAAGGCCGATAGCGGCCGTGTAGGACGCTGGGACTCGAGCGAGTCCTCACTCGAGCTTTTGGGGCTCGCAAACGTCCTTCTCGCCCCGGAGGGCAGCTACGACATCAATTATCTTTATAAGGAATCTGATTTTTCCTTCGCCCCCGCGTGGAAGGCCGTGAGAGGCAAGCTTCCCGCCGAGGCCGTGTATGGGAAAACGGTGCTCGTGGGCCTCAATTCCGCGCTGTTTTCCGACAAGCACCCTACGCCGCTCGGCATACAGCCGGGCATCATCATTCACGCGAACGAGTTTCTCGCCATCCGGGCTGGCCGAAACCTGCATTTTGTTTCCCCGGGATTCACTTTCTTTTTCGCGTGGTTCGTGTCCTCGCTCTTGCTTCTGCTCAGCCTGCTCCGGCGCTTCTGGATAGGCCTGCTCGCCTTCGTGCTCGCTTTCTTCGGATTTTTCTTCACGGCACAGCTATTTTTCCAGAAGGACCTCGTGTTCGAACCCCTGCCGCTTTTACTCGCGCCTGTGCTCGCCGCGGCGGTGGGGACACTGGGCAATCTTTTTTCTCTACTCATGGAGAACAAGGGTCTCGAGACCAAGGTCATCCACGACAAGATGACGAGTCTCTACACCTACGATTATCTTCGTCTGCGTCTAGAGGATGAGTGGAAGCGCTGTCAGAAACTGAAACTGCCGGTGTCCATCGCGATGGTGGACATGGACAGGTTCAAACGCATCAACGACACGCTGGGCCATGAGACGGGGAACGCGATGATCCTGAGGGCGGCGGCGGTGATACGCGAGAGCGTACGCGGATATGACGTGCTCGCGCGCTACGGGGGGGACGAGTTCATCGCGCTTCTCTGGCATTCCAATCTCGAGCAGGCACGCGCCTATCGGCTTAGATTGCGCGACCTGTACGAGAAAATGGCGCAAAAACTTGAGGAACCGCTTTTAAAAGAGTCCTCGCTCAGCATTGGTGTCGCGTCTTTTGATCCCACCATTGATGCCGGCATCCCGCGCAACCCTCAGGAGCTCATCGAAGAGGCGGACAAAGACCTTTTTCTGGACAAGGAAGCGCGGAAAGGGAAAGGCGGCGGCGAACGCTAAGGCGTCAACACCGCGTCGGGGTCGGCGATGTTCTTGAGAGCCCTCATCGCTGTTTCGTTCCGGGGGTTGATGTCCAGCGTGTTCAGGAAGGCCTCTTTGGCGCGCGGGTGGTCGCCCAGCACCATGTATGCGGCGCCCATTTTTTCATAGGCCCATTCGTCGTCTGGTTCTAAAAATATCATTTCCTCGCAGAGGCGTACGACATCCCGGAATCGTGCTTGTAGGATCAGGTCATCCGCCGTGCGATGCAGTTCTTCTAGTTCCTTGAGGCGGGAGGCATCGGTCTCCGAGAAGCTGGCCCCGAGAGAGAAAAAGAGGGCTAAAGCCAAGGCAAAGGTTTTCATGTCTGCATTATAGCGCGTAAGCCTTTTAAGTCCAAATAGTTACACCATACCGTCCGGCGTGGTATATTGAAGTCATGAAAAAAGAGAAAGAAAAAAAGCAAGACCCCACCATCACCACCAACAAAGAGGCGAGGCGGGATTACTTCATCATCGAAAGCCTCGAGGCGGGGATAGCGCTGGTGGGCTGCGAGGTGAAGTCCCTGCGCGAGAGCCAGTCTAGCCTGGCCGGGAGCTTCGCGCGTTTCGAAGGGGAAGAGCTCTTTCTCTACAACCTCTACATCGCGCCGTACGAGCGGGGCAATCGCGAGAACCTCGAACCCAAGCGCGACAGAAAACTTTTGCTTCACCGTTCACAACTCACAAAATTGCATGCGCGCATGCAGGAAAAAGGGCAGGCGCTTATCCCTCTGCGCCTCTACTTCAACGAGCACAACATCGTGAAAGTCGAGATCGCCCTCGCCAAAGGAAAAACCCACCACGACCGCCGCGACGACATCAAGAAACAATCCGCCAAGCGGGACATAGACCGGGCGATCAAGAACCGAAATCGCGGCTAGGCCTGCGGCGAAGCTTGCACCTTTTTGGTCACCGCTCTATTTTTCCCACCGAGAAAAATCTTCGCTTGGTGACTCGGCTCGCGGGCCCAAAACCAGTGTTCCGTGGCGCTCGCCTCGTCAACATGCCCAAAAAGGTACAAGCTCCGCCGCTCAACGCGGGCCACCCGATGCTAGAATGGTTAGGCCGGCTGTAATGTTTTGCGTGGAATGGACGCTGAAATGTCTCTAAGAGCCTTTTTGAGTAGTACTTCTATTTTGTTCACGCGGATGATCTCGATCCCGATAAGCTCGTCATTCTTTCCATAATCGACAGTCAGAGAGTCGTTGAGCCTAACGGATCTGACAACATCGTCTTCGCTGACCTTGAAGTAAATGGCACGGGCTATCCTATCGATGGCAATATTGATCGGTGTCCTGCCACCGAGCAGTTTGTTGATGTTAGACGGGTTCATGGCTTATAGGCCTCTCCGGCGCCGTAACAAACGGCGCTTTTTCGTTTCCTTGGGGGTGCGCTCAAAGCGCCGTTTAGCGGAAGTCCCACGGCGCGTCTGGGGACGCGCCTTTGGGATTAATTCGCGCGGGGACTTGACGACGACTGCGTCGTCGTAAGTCCTGCGCGAATTTTATGGAGGCGGCGAGATTTGAACTCGCGTCTCTAACCTTTGAGGTCCGAAGCCTCTACATGCTTAGCTGGTTCTTTGGTGTCCCCGGCCAGGCTCGAACCAGCCCGATCCCAGCAAGGTAGCCCTATGTCGCTCTTGTCTAAACCGCCAAAGGCGCGCGGCGTAGACCAGCTCGCTGTCGACGCCCGACCTCATCCCGCAAGCGTGGATGAGCGGACGGTAGTCGTTATTAGGCGACTAGCGGTAACGCCATCGGCCCCGCGAAGGGCACTCTGATTGTTTTGGCGTTTGATTTATGTCAGGTGTTTAAGGAGGCCTCCTGGCAACCTCCGCATGCCACTCACAGATCAAAGGGCTAGATCGATTCCTGTCGCCCCCTAATCGAGATTATATCACAATCTCCAGCGAACGGGTCCCCGCCACAAAGCGTTGGCGGGCAGGCTGCAGGGCGTCGAGGCCTGGCCCCGTAAAGTAAAGATGAGTTAATGGCGTGTGTTACTATGTTCCCATGCCTTCCTTTTTATTGAGCGCTGACGGTGTTTTGCCGAGTAACCGTGTTTCTCAAAAAAAGACCCTCGAATTAGCGCAGACGCAGAACAATTCTAACCCCCGCCAGAAAAAGTTTCTCAAGGCTGTCTATGACAAAGTGGCGATCGACGAGCGGTATTCTGTTTTCAGTGAGGCTTTTTCGAGCGGGCAGTTGGCGTTCGATGATTTCTTCAAGGGCGATGGACCCGGCACCCGTGAGCGTATGCTTCGCTTTGAAGAATGCGCGCCTGCTTTGGCGCACCTCGCGGCCAGAAGGGCGATGAATCTGGCTGGAACATCCCGTGAGGATATAGGGCATCTGATCAGCGTTTCCTGCACGGGTTTTAGCGCACCCGGATTTGATATCTCCCTCCTGAAATCACTGGGCCTTTCTCCGTCGGTATCTAGAACGCATATCGGTTTCATGGGCTGTCATGGTGTGTTCAATGGTTTGAGGGTCGCCTCCGCGCTCTGCAAGGACGAACCGGGTCAGGATGCGCTCGTGGCCTCCGTGGAACTTTGTTCACTGCATTACCATCGTGGTCTAAAATCCAGGGAAGTGCTCGGCAACGCCCTTTTTTCGGATGGCGCCGGCGCGGCGGTAGTTTCGTCCCGAAAGCAGCCGATGGAAAGCTGGCGGATCGCCGCGCAGGGTTCTTTCATTGTTCCCGATTCGGAAGACGCGATCACCTGGCGGGTGGGAGACGCCGGTTTTGAGATGGGATTGTCGCCCAGGATACGCGGTCTGATCAAAAGTTTTTTGGGCCCGTGGCTCAGGGGCTGGCTGGCGAAAGAGGGTTTGAAAGCTGATGAGATCCGGTCATGGGCGGTGCACCCCGGTGGTCCCGGCGTGCTCGACGCGGTCGAAGAGAGTCTTTGTCTGGAAGAGAATGCGTTGGAAATTTCCAGAGAGACCCTTCGATCGTTTGGCAATATGTCTTCGGCGACCCTTCTTTTTATTCTACGGGAGATCATGCGCCGAAAAGGCGTCACTCCGTGCGTTGCTTTAGGTTTTGGTCCAGGCCTGACGATCGAAGCGGCGCTTTTCCTAAAATGACGACACAGCAGAGTGGTAGCGCGGGTTTGAGCAGAGTTGTTCGGCTCGTGGCCATCTTGAACCTCACCTATTTCGGGGTCGAGTTCGCGGTGGCCCATGCCATCGGATCGGTGTCGCTTTTTGCCGACAGCATCGATTTTCTGGAAGATGCGTCAGTCAACTTTCTGGTCCTCGCTGCGCTGGGGTGGAACGCCACCCGGCGTTCCCGTGTGGGAATGGCCCTGGCTGGTATCCTGCTCATCCCGGGGTTAGCCGCTCTTTGGACCGCATGGCAGAAGTTCACCGTGCCAGTGCCGCCCTCACCCATGCCGTTGTCGCTGGCCGGCGCCGGGGCTTTCGTGGTGAACCTGTCCTGTGCACTCATGCTAACCCGCTATCGCCATCATGGGGGCACTTTGATACGCGCGGCGTATCTTTCGGCGCGTAATGATGTCCTTGCCAATGTTGCCATCATCGGTGCCGGGCTCGTCACCGCGACTATTTTTCAAAACGCGTGGCCGGACCTGATCGTGGGTCTTGGTATCGTGCTGATGAACGCGGGTGCTGCCAAAGAGGTCTATATGGCAGCGCGAGAAGAACATCGCACGGCTCGTCCTTGATAGTGGTTTGTCAAACGTAGACCGGACCTCGTCCCAAGGGGACACGTTAGCTTAGCGTCGGGTGGCGAGCGTCAATAAAAAAGAAGTGATAAAATTAAGCATGAAGAAAATTTTACGCGTCACCGCACTCCTTTTTTTGCTTTTTGCTGGGTATTATGTTTACCGGATAGCTGATTTATATTTCCACCAAGAAAAGCATGTTTATCACCCCGAGAAAATATGGGAGGCGACCCCCGCATCGGAAGGGTTACCGTACGAAGATTTAACGCTTCGATCGTCCGACGGCGTCCGGCTTTCGGCGTGGTATATCCCGTCTGAAGTTTCAAAAGGCAGCGTGATCATCTGCCACGGCAACGCACGGAATATGTCCTCAGATCTTGATGCCGTGATGATGTTTCACGGACTAGGATTTCATGTGCTCATTATGGATTATCGCGGATATGGAAAGAGCGAGGGCAGCCCCGATGAACAAGGAACGTATCGCGATGCCCAAGCGGCGTGGGATTGGCTAGTTCAGTCGAAACAGGAATCACCAGATCGCATCGTGATCTGTGGGCGCTCTCTAGGCGCCGCCATCGCGGCGGATCTTGCATCGAAGAACACGCCGGAGGCGCTGATCCTAGAGGCTGCATTTACCTCGCTACCCGATGCCGCACAGGGTCTCTATCCGTATTTCCCAGTAAAGTTTTTTTTAAGATACCGTTATGATACACTCAGCAAATTAAAACACATCCGTTGTCCTATACTGGTAGTGCATAGCCGTGACGATGAACTCGTTCCATTTCATCATGCCCAACGGCTCTACGCGGCTGTGATAGGTAAAAAGGATCTCATCGAGTTGGGTGGACCGCATAAAGGGGGCTATCAACCGACGCTTGGGAAGTACCAACAGGGCATTAAGCGATTTTTGGAGGCCTCAGGGTTATAGAGTGGACACATAACACAATTGTCGAGGTTGGGAGGAATTAAGTATCATGAATTATTTTGAAAATTGCTTAATAAATACTACTACAAAGGCAGTGGTGCCGATCCTTAGATTTTTCGACCCTCCCTATGAGTGGCTTGTGTGTAAATTCCCCAATTTAAGAAAAATAGAGGTAAAATTTTGGTATGATGCTGTCGCAAAAAATTTCAGACCGACAGATGGCGCATTTAAATTAATGAATTATGGGTATGCCTATGAGTATCCAGATGGCTTCCCTCTATTGTTATACGATTGCGACAAGGAAGAGTTTATTTTCTCTTGGCAGCTTATATATGAGACAGTAAAAGAAGGAAATCTTAGCGGAAAAGAAGTTTTAGTGGTGGGGTGTGGAAGGGGCGGTGATGCCTATTTTATAAAGCGGTACCTACACGCAAAAAGTGTCGTCGGGATCGACTTGAGTGAGCGTGCAATAGATATTTGTCAAAAGAATAAGAGTTATCATATTGAAGGATTGTCGTTTCAATCAGGGGATGCAGAAAATCTACCATTTAAGAGCCAACAATTTGATGCGGTAGTCAACATTGAGTCCTCACACTGTTATCCAAACCCCAGTCGCTTTTACAAGGAAGTCTACAGAGTGTTGAAGCAGGGAGGAGCGTTCCTTTATGCTGATTTATTTAAGGATAGGCAAAATAAGGTGTTACAAAATTTATTGTTAGGAGCAGGATTTGGGATCCTAAATGAAGTGGATATAACTCAAAATATTATTTGGGCTGCAGAACAAGGCTATGACCGAAGAAAAGAATTTGTGCAGAAGAGTGTTCCAGAATGTTTAATACACGACGCCTTAGAATGGAGCGGGACAAAAGATACTCGAGATTATCGGGCGTTCAAAGAAGGCTTATGGAGCTATAAGAGATTTGTCCTTGGGCGGGGCGCCCCATCGGCAGCCTGCCTGCCGGTAGGCAGGGACTCGCTGGCCGGATGTCCTTAGACTATTTTCCATTCCTGAAGTAAAATAGCTCGATGCAAAACAAACCGATTTTGATCGTGTTGGGGATTTTAATGCTTATATCCATGGCAGGCTGTGAAACGACCAGGCGCGAGGTCAGCGCCAGCAGTCCTGTCGATTATCCTTCAAAGTTTGGTAGATAGAGAGGGCAAACATGCTGAGATATAAAATGCGAAATCTGATTTTATCGGGGGTACTGCTTTTGTCATTTTCGGCCGTGGCGCTGGCGGATACCGTGCAGGGGAGAGTGGCCAGTGTTGGCATGAGCACTGTCGATGTGACGGTGTATGACGCCCAGGGCAGGCCGTACGCGAACAAGCTCCGTCTTAAGACCGACACTATGACGCACTATAGCGGTGTTTCATCCGCCGCCAAACTGCAGAAAAACGACCCGGTAGCCGTGGAGGTCAGTCAGCAGAGTTCAGGATCCTGGCACGCGGACAAGATCAGTAAGCTCAAGGAAACCGGGGCTATTCCGGCTACTCCGACTCCACCTTCGCCGTCGCTCAGAGGAGCGCTCGGAAATCCAGTGGTTCGCGGCGCTCTGTTGGGGGCGGCTACTGGCGCCATTGCGTCTTCCTCATCCGGCGGAAAAGCGGGCAAAGGGGCCTTGGTCGGGGCTGGGGTGGGCGCGGCCGGCGGGCTTCTCATGGAGATGTTCAGCCAGAAGCCGCAGCCGGCTCAGACGGATGTTTATTACCAGGACGACACGAGGAACTGATTTTTATTGAAATTCACGCTTCTATAGGCTATACTTGCGGTTATGAATAAAATCGTGACTTTAATGCTGGTTTTGATGCTCGGGGGAGCGCCCTATGCACAGGCCGTCGCCGAGATGGATTGCGGCATGGCCAAAGCTAGTTCCTCCGTCGAGCCACAGCTCACAAAGCAGCTAGCCTCTTGCTGTGACTGCAGTCTCGAGGCTGACAGCACTTTATTTGAAAGGATTACGGATTCTTTCAAGGTCTCCGTTTCACCCGAAGGCCTCGCCTCGCAGGCGGCTTTCAAGGGCGCCATTCACTCGGATCCGGATTGGGCGCTGTTCGTCCAAAAATCACCGCCAAAACCCGACCATCTTTTCTCCCTCTACTCCGTCTACCGCCTCTAAACTCCTTTTTAGCAGCGCTGAAATAAGCCATTCAGCGCCTTTTTTCTGCTCAAAAAAAAGGAGGTTTCGCATGTCACTCGTCAAAAAGTCATCCATCGTCATTCTCGCCGCGCTTCTCTTTGCGGGCGCGGGAGCCGTCCCCGCTGAGCTCTGGGCGGCCGATCACTCCAAACACTCGCAGGGCAGTGAGCAGGTTTACACCTGCCCCATGCATCCACAGGTCGTGTCCGACAAGCCTGGCAATTGCCCGATATGCGGCATGCGTCTTGTGCTGCGCGAGGTCATGGATTCGTCCGGACAAGGTGACATCCCATCGGTGGCCGGTCGCGTCGCCGTGAAAATCCCTCAGGACAAGCGTGAGGCGCTCAAGATCCGCACGGCTCCCGTGGAAGAAAGGGCTATCACAAAAACCGTGTTCGGCTGGGGCAATGTCGCCCACGACCCGGAGCTCTATCAGCTGCAGATCGAATTCCTGCAGGCCGCGCGCTCACAGCGCGACCGCGCACGTGAACGGTCGCTGATCTGGGAAAGGCAGGGGCTCACGGCCCGCGAGGCCGCGGTGATCCGTTTCACCAATATGGGTCTCAGCCGCGAATGGATCAGCGCGCTTGAAGAGACGGGTGTGCCCGATGCCCGCCTTCTTTTCCATCACGACGGAGGAGGGGTTTGGATGTATGTGCAGGTCCCCGAGCGTGATGCGCTCATATTGAAGAAAGGGGATGCCGTGTCCATGCGCGTCGTGTCGATCCCGGGGATAGTGCTTCACGGGACAGTCCAATTCATCGATTCGATGGTGTCGGATAATCGCACCATCCGCGTCCGGGTCATCGTGCAAGAGATCCCGGCAGAACTTAGGCCAAACATGGGTGTGGAGGGTACCATCGAGGCCGACAGCGGGCTCGCACTGGTGGTGCCGCGAGACGCCGTTCTTTTTGCCGGCGAGCAGAACCTGGTTTTCGTCGACAACGACGAAGAGTTCCAACCGCGCGAAGTGACGTTGGGCCGCAAAACTGACGCGTTCTATGAAGTGAAAACGGGGCTTGCCCTCGGAGAAAAAGTCGCGGTGAACGGCAACTTTTTCGTCGATTCCGAAAGCCGCCTGCGCTCGGCTTTTTCCAAGCCGCATGAGGGTCATTCGTCATGATCGCGCGCATCATCGAGTTTTCGGCCAAAAATAAGGTCCTGGTGCTCGCGCTGGTCGCCATCGCCATCGCCGGCGCCATTCAGGCGATGCAGCGCGTGCCGCTGGACGCCATCCCCGACCTTTCCGACACACAGGTGATCGTGTATTCGCGATGGGACAGGAGTCCCGACGTCATCGAAGACCAGGTGACTTATCCCATCGTGACGGCGCTTTTGGGCGCCCCGAAGGTGAAAGACATCCGCGCGGTGTCGGATTTTGGGTATTCGTTCGTGTACGTGATATTCGAGGACGGCACGGACATCTACTGGGCGCGCTCGCGTGTGCTGGAATATCTCAATAAGATCGTCTCCGATCTTCCGGAAGGCGTGAAAACGGAATTGGGCCCCGACGCGACCGGTGTGGGGTGGGTGTATCAGTATGCGCTGGTGGATAAAAGCGGGGCACACGGACCTCAGGACCTGCGGCGTTACCAGGACTGGACTCTGCGTTATGAGCTGCAGTCCGTGCACGGCGTCGCGGAGGTCGTGTCGCTAGGTGGTTTTCAAAAGCAGTACGAAGTCACCGTGGACCCGAGAAAACTCGCCTTGTATGACCTCTCCATCATGGACGTGGCCGAGGCAGCGAGGCGCTCCAACATGGAAAGCGGCGGGCGCCTGCTCGAGATCTCGGGTGCGGAATACATGGTGCGCCTGCACGGTTACATCAAGTCCGCCGACGACATCGAGAACGCGGTGCTCATGGCGGGTGGCGCTCAAACGCTGAGGGTGAAAGATGTGGCGACGGTGACCGTGGGGCCGCAGCTGCGCCGCGGCGTGTCGGATGTGGACGGGCTCGGGGACGCCGTGGGCGGCATCGTCGTGATGCGCTCGGGAGAGAACGCCCTCAACGTTATCGGCGGCGTGAAAAAAAGGATAGAAGCGCTGAAGCCGTATTTTCCGAAAGGCGTGGAGCTCGTCGAGACCTATGACCGCTCCGAGCTGATCCGCCGCTCCATCGACACACTGAAACGCCAGATCGCCGAAGAGCTTTTCATCGTGAGTCTCGTGATACTTCTTTTTCTCTGGCATATTCCGTCAGCGATAGTGCCGATCGTGACCATCCCCATCGCCATCCTCCTCACTTTTATCCCGATGTATTTTTTCGGCTACACCTCCAATATCATGTCGCTGGCCGGCATCGCGATCTCTATCGGGGTGCTTGTGGACGGCGCCATCGTCGAAGTGGAGAACGCTTATAAAAAACTCGAGCTTTGGCAGTCGGGAGGCCGGAAAGGGGATTATCGTGTCATCCGCCTCGAGGCGTTGAAAGAAGTGGGGCCCTCGGTGTTTTTCTCTCTGCTCGTCATCGCGGTGGCATTTTTTCCTATATTCGCGCTGGTGAGCCAGGAAGGCCGCCTGTTCCGGCCGCTTGCGGCCAGCAAGAACTTCGCGATGGCCATCGCGGCGATCTTGGCCATCACGCTGGACCCGGCCATGAGAATGCTTTTTACGAGAATGGACCCTTTTCAGTTCAAGCCCCGATGGCTGGCGCGCGCGGCAAGTTCCATTTTCGTGGGACGCTATTATCCCGAAGAGCGTCATCCGGTGAGCCGGACACTTCATAAAGTCTATGAGCCCGCGGCCCGGTTTGCGCTCAAGCATCCAAAAACCATCATCATCGCCGCGCTCGCGGCGCTTTTGAGCTGTGTGCCGATCTATTTCAAGCTGGGCTCGGAATTCATGCCGCCTCTCAACGAGGGAACTATTCTTTACATGCCGACGACGGTGCCCGGCATATCCGTGGCCGAGGCGGAGAAACTTTTGCGCGCGCAGGACGCCATTTTAAAGACTTTCCCCGAGGTGCAGCGCGTGCATGGCAAGGCCGGCCGCGCCGAGACCTCGACGGACCCGGCGCCATTTTCCATGATAGAAACGATCGCCGTTCTGAAACCGGAAAGTGAATGGCGGCATGTGCCTCGCTGGTATTCCGGTCTGCCTTCGTTCGTGCAGGAACCGTTCCGCCATATCTGGCGCGACCGCATCAGCTACGACCAGCTCATCGATGAAATGGATGTGGCGCTGAAACTGCCCGGCGTTACCAACTCGTGGACGATGCCCATCAAAAACCGCATCGACATGCTAAGCACTGGCATCAAGACTCCCGTTGGTGTCAAGATCTACGGCAGTGACCTGCATGAGATCGAGCGCATCGGGACGGACATTGAAAACGCGCTGCGTCCGCTTAAGGGCGTCAGAAGCGTTTTTTCAGAGCGCGTGAGCGGCGGTTATTTCATCGATTTCAATCTAAAGAGAGAACGCCTGGCGCTTTACGGTCTTTCGGTGGACAGCGTTGAGCAGGCTTTGTCCATGGCGATAGGCGGCGAGGAAGTCTCGACGGCCGTCGAGGGACGCGAACGTTATCCCATATACGTGCGTTACTCGAGAGATTTTCGCGATGACCCCGATGCGCTCGGGCGCCTATTGATACGCGCTCCAGGCGGCGCCCAGGTCCCGGCGTCCGAGATCGCGGACATCAAACTCGTGCAGGGGCCGTCTATGATACGCGACGAGAACGGGCGGCTTGCGGGCTATGTCTACGTGGATGTAGCCGGGCGCGATATCGGCGGTTTTGTCGAAGAGGCCAAGCGCGTTGTGGCCAAGAATGTCAGCGCGCCGGAAGGGTATTCCATCGCCTGGAGCGGACAGTACGAGAACATGCTCCGCGTGAAAAAGCGCCTTTCACTGGTCATACCCGCCGTCATCGTGGTCATCACGCTACTGCTTTATCTGAACACCAAGTCGTGGGTGAGCACGGGCATCGTTCTTTTGGCGGTGCCGTTCTCGCTAGTGGGCGCGATCTGGTTTCTCTATGTGCTCGGCTATCACATGTCCATCGCGACCTGGGTGGGCATGATAGCGCTCATGGGCCTCGACGCAGAGACGGGTGTGTTCATGCTGTTGTATCTCGACATGGCGTATCGCGACGCGGTGAAAGAGGGAAGAATGAAAAACCGGAAAGACCTCGAAGAAGCGATCATCCACGGGGCCGTGAAGCGCATACGCCCAAAGATGATGACGGTGATGGCGGCCATGATAGGCCTCATGCCCATCATGTGGTCCATGGGAACGGGGGCGGACGTCATGAAGCGTATCGCGGCGCCCATGATCGGCGGGCTCGTAACGAGCTTCATTATGGAGCTTTTGATCTATCCGCCTATCTATATGTTTTGGAAGGGTAGACGCTTACCGCGATAACTGTTATGATTTCTTTCTTATGAGCACGAAGCGCAAGCATGATCAGTTGGTCTGGATGGATCTTGAGATGACGGGTTTAGACCCGAAGAAGTGCACGATACTCGAGATAGGGGCCGTCATTACGGACAATGAGCTGAATGTCCTCGCCGAGAGCGCGGCCATTGCCATCCATCACTCCGAAAAAGTGCTAAATTCCATGGAGCCCTGGAGCAAGCACCATCACAAAAAGTCCGGCCTCACCGAAGCCTGCCGCGAGTCCAAAACGCGCCTACGCCAGGCCGAGCTCGACATCCTGCATTTTGTCCGCGAGCACTGCCATGAAAAAACGGCCCCTCTTTGCGGCAACACCATCTGGCAGGATAGGCGCTTTCTCGTGAAGTACATGCCTAAGCTCGAATCCTATCTGCACTATCGCACCATCGATGTCAGCTCCATCAAGGAAGTCGTCGGCCGCTGGTATCCGACTGGTTTCAAGATGCCTCGCGAGAAGTCCCAGACGCATCGCGTGACCGAAGACATCCGCGAGTCCATCGACGAACTTCGTTTTTACCGCGAAAAGGTTTTCATCTCCCCCAAGTAATGTCCGTTTATCCGGTTTCGCAGAAAAAGATCGACGCCCTCCGGGGCAAGATGCAGGCCCTGGGTCTGCGTGATTCGGATTTTGAAGAATCTTTCATGCGTTCGGGCGGGGCCGGCGGGCAGAATGTCAACAAAGTAAGCACCTGCGTTCTCATCCGCCACCGGCCGTCGGGACTCGAAGTGCGCTGTCAGCGCGAACGCTCTCAGGCGCTGAACCGATTTCTCGCCAAGCGTCTTCTCGTCGAAAAGATCGAGGCCAAAGAGCTTGGGCTGAAAAGCTCGCGGCAGAAAGAATTCGAAAAGATCAGACGGCAGAAAAGGCGGCGTTCACGCAGGGCCAAAGAAAAAATGCTTGGCGATAAAAAGCGGCATGCCGAGAAAAAATCTCTGCGCGCCCGGGTTTCCGGAGAGTTTTAAGTCCCTAGCCGCATGTCGGCGGCGATGTTCAGGCCCTGGGTGGCCTCTCGATTTTCAGGGTTGATGTCCAGCGCATCCTGGAACGCCTGTCCGGCCCCCGCGTAATCCTCCAGGATCAAAAGCGCATACCCCAGGCACGCGTGCGCCACGTCGTCATCCGGATCCTGAAGTATCAAGCCCTGATAAAAAGGCAGTATCTCGCTTAAATTCCGCGGTTCGATACGCACGGCGCTGGCGAACGCGTATTCCGCCTTGGCGTATTCCCCCGATAAAAGGCAGGTATGGCCGAGCAGCATGTAGGCCTCGTCATCTTCGGGATACGCGAGCACGATGTCTTCATACGCGCGGATGGCGTCGCTGAATTTTTTCTGCGAGACATACCAGAGCGCTTCTTCGTGCATGGCCGCGGACGAACGGACCCTTGAAGGCAGGGGAGCGACCACGGGTTTCGGTGCTGGCGCGGTGATTTGCGAGCGCTTGATCATAGATCTGGCGGCGACAAAATCTTTCAGGTATTCTTCAGCGGCTTTTTGCTCGGGAAGCGAGGACCTGAGCCTTGCCGCCTCGTCACGCAGAGCCTTCACCTTGTATTTAGCGCCGAGAAGTTTGCGCTTCATGGAATCCGTCGGATTGGCGGCTTCTTCGCGTTTCAATTTTACGAATTCAGCTTCGAAGCGGGCCAGAAGAGAGCGATTGACTTCCAGCGGGTGAACGGAGGACTCGGCCTGCGCGTTTTGCGCAAGCATTGTCGATAGGGCCAGCGCGAAAAAAAAGGCTTTTTTCATGTTTGGGCGTGTTCTCGCAAGGTTTCAGTCTAGCATATTTGAACTTTCTTGACATCGCGTCCGGCGTCGCCTAAACTAACGCGGTACAAACAAAACAATAAAAAACACCCCCCAAAAAGGCATGTTAATACAATGAAAACTCAAGAGATCGGTAGTCTCACCGAAAACGACCATTTGAACCAATGGATACAAGAAATAGCGGAGCTCTGCCAGCCAGATAAAGTTGTTCTTTGCGACGGGAGTCAGGCGGAAAAAGAGCGCCTCACGCGCGAAGCGATTTCCACCGGCGAAGTCATCGAATTGAACCCGGCGAAGTGGCCCGGCTGTCTCTATCACCGCACGGCGGAGAATGACGTCGCGCGCACCGAACACCTCACTTTTATCTGCACCCAAAGCAAAGACGACGTGGGTCCGACCAACAACTGGATGGATCCCAAAGAGGCGTATCAGAAGGTCGGGGCGATATTCCGCGGCTCCATGAAAGGCCGCACGATGTATGTGATGCCGTTCATCATGGGCCCCGCCGGCGCGCCTTCGAGCAAGGTCGGCGTGCAGGTCACGGACAGCATCTATGTCGTGCTCAACATGCGCATCATGACGCGCATGGGTGCCGTGGCGCTGAAACAGCTCGGCAAAAGCAACGATTTCACGCGCGGATTGCACGGCAAAGCGGACCTCAATGTCGACCGCCGCTTCATCTGTCATTTTCCCGAAGACAATACGATCTGGAGCGTAGGCTCCGGCTACGGCGGGAACGCGCTTCTTGGAAAAAAGTGTCTCGCGCTCAGGCTCGGCAGTTATCTCGGGCACACGCAGGGTTGGATGGCCGAGCACATGCTCATCCTCGGCATTCAGACGCCGAGCGGCGAAGTGCATTATGTCACCGCGGCTTTCCCCAGCCAATGCGGCAAAACCAATCTCGCGATGCTGGTCCCGCCGGATGCGCTAGCGAAAAAAGGTTACAAGGTTTGGACAGTCGGTGACGACATCGCCTGGCTGCGCATCGGACCCGATGGACGCCTGTGGGCCATCAATCCCGAGGCCGGCTATTTCGGCGTGGCGCCGGGGACGAACAAAAAGTCCAACCCCAATGCGCTCACGACAGTCAAAAAGAACACGATATTCACGAATGTGGTGCTGACACCGGACAAATCTGTGTGGTGGGAGGGACTCGAAGACGCTCCGGCCGAAGGCCTGGACTGGCGTGGCAGACCCTGGACGCCCAAGTCCACAGAAAAGGGCGCGCATCCCAACAGCCGTTTCACGGCGCCGGCCTCGCAGTGCCCCTCTGTCTCACCCGAATGGGAAAACCCGAAAGGCGTTCCCATCTCGGCCATCATTTTCGGCGGACGCCGCGCCAAGCTCGCCCCGCTCGTTTATGAGACTTTCAACTGGCAGCACGGCACTTATGTCGGCGCGACCATGGCCTCGGAGACCACTTCCGCGGCGACAGGCGCCGAGGGCGTCGTGCGCCGTGATCCGATGGCGATGCTGCCTTTCTGCGGCTATCATGTCGGCGATTATTTCCGGCACTGGCTGAATATGGGTAAAAAGATGACGCATCCGCCGAAGATATTCCACGTGAACTGGTTTCGTACCAACGACCAGGGCAAGTACATGTGGCCCGGCTTCGGCGAAAATCTCCGCGCGCTTCTTTGGGTGCTAGAGAGAACGCAGGGTAAGGGCAAGGCGGCGAAGACCGCGATCGGAAATCTTCCGACGCCCGACGCCATCGATACGACAGGACTTGATCTGCCGCAGCAAACGCTCGAGGAACTTCTTTCCGTCAATCCCGATCAGTGGCGTGAGGAAGTGAAAAGCCAGTCCGAATTTTTTGCGAAAGTTGGCGGCAGGCTGCCCGCGGAAATT
>CAZTBX010000061.1:0-3003 GCA_964612035.1 uncultured Planctomycetia bacterium | reverse complement strand
TTTGCAACTCACTTTCAGGACCCGCGCGTGATCGGGAGCGCCCTCTTCGTCGCTGTTTTTGTCGGGAGCATGGCCTGGGCGTGGAAAAAAAATAGGACAGTCTTTTTTGGACTCGCTTTTTTTGCGACGGCTTTTCTGCCTTATCTCCAGATCGTACGTTTCAAGCCGACCTGGGCCGAGCATTACCTCTACGTGCCAGCGCTTGGCCTTGTCTTGGCGCTCGCTGTGGCGATGAAAGGCCTCCTAAGCCGGCCAGAAAAATACGCGCGCACCGCCTTTCTAGGTTTTTATGCTCTTGGTTTTGTTCTTTTATTCCATCAGACACAGATACGGAACGGTTTTTACGCCGATGCCTCCGTTTTTTATGAAAAACTGTCCACCAGCGACTCGCCGTACGCTTTTTACGGGGTCACGCGCCGCGCCGAGAAGGCTATACAGGAAGGCCGATGGAAAGAGGCGCATGGGCTTCTTTTACACGCCGAAAAAATGGCGCCCGACTCGGACACGGTGCACCATTTTTTGGGCATCAGCTATTTTCAGAAAAAGGATTATCCTGAGGCGCTGCGTCATTTCGACAAGGCCTATGAAGTCGCGGTGGTCCACGATCCGAAATACCGCATCCGGTCGGCCATGACACTTTTCAATATGGGGCGCTTTGCCGAGGCGGCGGCGCTGTTCGAAGAAATAGGAGAGCCTGAAAAGGCGCGTTCCGCTCGTGAGAAACTGAAAGAGCTTCAATTGTGAGACCCCTGAAAATTTCTTTTGGTCTAGGCGCCCTGATCGTAGGCTCGGCCGTGATCGCCCTGTACAGCGTGTCGTTCGGGCACAATTTTCTCTTCGACGAAGAAAATATCATTCTTCGCAATCCGGCGATCAAAGACCTGCATGCGCTGCCGGAGATGTTTGCTTCGGGTTTTTTCCATTATGCCAGCCGTGTCTCTCACGCGTGGAACGAGTACTATCGTCCGTTGACGACGCTCAGCTTTGCGGTGGATTACCATTTTTGGAAAGGCAATCCGCTTGGCTACAATCTTACGAACACGATGCTGCATGTGGCCGTATGCCTGCTCTTCTATGCCTTGCTGAGGAGGATCACAGGGGACGCCGCGGCGTTTCTCGTGACGCTTCTTTTTGGCGTGCACACGATGCACGTCGAAGCCGTGACCTACATTGCCAGCCGCGGGGATCTTCTAGCGGGGCTCGGCATCTTGTCGGCGCTCATGCTCCACACCGCTTCACGGCGTTGGGCGGCTGTGGGAGTGTATGGGCTAGTGTTTTTATGCAAGGAGAGTTCCATTGTTCTGCCTGTCTTTGTAGCGGCTTACGAATGGGGCATTCGAAAAAGCACGATCCGGCAGGTCGCGGAAAAAACCTGGCCTTACTTTGCGGCGATGGCTGCTTTCGTCGCCTTGCGTCAGTTTGTTTCTCCGATCCCGCTCGGCCCGCCATCGGTGGATCTGCGGGGATCTGCTTTGCGTTTCCTTTCGATGGGGGACGGCATTCTCAGTTATTTTCGCGCTCTTTTTTTCCCGGAACCGTTCAAATTTGCCGAGGCGGTGCGCTTTGCCACGCGTTTTCTAGATCCACGTGTTTTTTCCACGGGGCTCCTTTACGGCCTCATGGGCGCCGGCTGGATCATCGCTCTCCGGAGAAGGGGTGCGGTGTTTTTCGGCTGGACACTATTTCTCGCCGCGCTAGCCCCTTACCTGCATCTCGTGCATTTTTTTCCCGAATGGGCCGAGCATTACTTTTACGTCCCGATGATCGGCTTGGGCATCTGCTTCGCCAAGGCACTGGACGGTTTTTTCTCGCGACCGGGTAAAAAGGCAAAGGCGATTTTTTTTGTGGTGTTCGCGGTGTATGTTTCTTTTCTCTGCGTCAGGACATTGGAGCGTAACCAGGTCTACAATGACGCGCGGCGTTTTTATGAGAGGCTTTCGAAAAGTGATTCTCCTTACGCCTATTATGGCTACCAGAATCTAGCCCGCCTGGACATCGAAGAGGAAAAATGGGACGACTCGATACTTCCGCTGCGCATCGCCCTTCGGATGCAGCCGCACACGGACGTCACACATCAGATCCTCGCCGTGTACTACATGAAAAAGCAGCGGCCGGATCTCGCGCTCGATCATTTACGGGAAGCCATCACGCTGAGTCCTGACAATACGCGGCACCGGCTCGACGCCGCCGAAGCGCTCATGCGCATGGACAGGCCGGGCGACGCCAAAGAAATGCTTCTCGAAGCGCAGAGGTTAAACCCCGGGTACATTGCCGTGTACCGCTCGCTGATCATCGCGTGTGAGATGGCCGGGGATAATGAGGCGGCATTCGAGTGGGGAAAGATTGGCATTGAGGCGGCTGGCCCTAGGAAAAAAGAGCAAGCGAGTGTGCGCATGTCCGTGCTCCGTTTGGCCTTCCGCGAAGGGTTCAAAGACCGTTTTGAAGAACAGTTGAGAACACTTTTGAGGGATTACCGAGAGACACCGTGGTATGGCGAGACGGCGAAACTTCTCGCAGGCGAACTCTCAGCCGAGGCATATCTCAAAACCGTTCGTGATCAGTATGCCGGTTTCGAAAGTGAAGCGAGGACCTATCTCATGATCGCGTTCGCAACGCACGGGGACAGCGGATCTTTTCATCGGCTGCTCGAGGATCATGCGTTGGAGGAAGGGACGGCGCATCGACCCATCCTCCGTAAAGAAGTCGAAGCGGCCCGAGCCATGCTGGAGAATCCATGACCGAAGAAACCCCGCGTCCTCTCAGGCCCTATGAAGCGCTGCGTCCCGCCTGGGGGCTTTATTCGCTCGCCATCATCGCGCTGTTTATTTTCTTTCAAGCCATGCAATGGCCGCTTTTGCCAAAATTCCTCGACATCTATTATCACCTCGGGGTGATGAGAGGTTTTGACCAGGCGGGCGGCTATGTGACGCACGCGTTCTGGGAGTACGCCCCGGTGGGCCGGCCGCATCTCTATCCGCCGCTTTTGCATACGCTGATGCTCGG
>CAZTBX010000060.1:0-3066 GCA_964612035.1 uncultured Planctomycetia bacterium | reverse complement strand
AAAATGGCGGTCATCCGCCAGACGGGGGTCGGCCATGAGCCGGTCGGCCGTGGCTTCGTCGAGCTTGTTCCACGACACCTCAAAAAAAAGCAGATGGGAGTGGATATCCGTGAGGCGCACCTGGATCTTCTGCATGAACGCGCCGATGGCTGGGTCGTGGGTCTTTTCGGCGAAGGAAAGGTGCGAGAACACGCCGGGTTTCGTCATCAGCGATACGACGAGCTTGTAGTCTCTGAGGATCTCGACGAGCGGAAGCTGCACGGACTTTGTCTCGCCCGCCGGAGGCGGGTCCGCCTTTGGCGGAAAAAGCGGTCTGTATTTTTTCTGGAAAGCCAGCGCTTTTGATCCAGCGGCCTCAAGGTCGGCCTCGATGCGCGGGTCGCCGATCGAAGCGTATAGGTCGGACAAGTCCCAGGTCACGCCCTGGGCGAAGCTTTTTGTCATGTTTTAAATTCCTCTGGCCGATTATACCATTAGCTTCGCCAGGCTGGCAGTGCGTTTGTAAAAGCGGAGGAGTGTGGTATAAGAGGGAGACACGTTCGCCCATACAGTTCAAAATTTTGGAGAGATGGCAGAGTGGACGAATGCGCGCGCCTCGAAAGCGTGTAACCCGCAAGGGTTCGGAGGTTCGAATCCTCCTCTCTCCGAGTTATTTTTTGAATTAAATTTTTTGAATTAAACGGGTTAGGAGGATTCGAAGGGAGCCACGATGCCCCTCAAATAAAAGGCGACTGCCGCAAAGGCAGTCGCCAAGTCCTCCGTCGTGGCGGGTGGCCAACTCGGAGACGAGCAAGCCTGACGCCGGCGGATTTCACACTGGCGTCAGGACTTGCGAGGCGTAGAGTGCCGAATCCTCCTCTCTCCGAGGTATTTTCATTTGAATTCACCGCTTATTAGGTGTAAACTTTCATCATCCGGAGGCCTTTCAATGAAAACTAAAATTTTTGTGCTTTTTTTGGTCATCACGTTTGTGGGTGAGACACTATCCTACGCCGCTCCAGGTTTTTTCAAGAAAAAATCGGAAAAACAAGTGGCGGCAGCCGTTTCCGGCGCCAAAGAAGCCAATAAAGCGGAAGAGGCGGGAGAACCTCTCACAAAGGAAGAGCAAGAGGAGATATTTCAGGAACAAAAAGACCTGAAAGATTTGAAAGACAGCGACAGAGTTGCGAAAGAAGGCGCGAATACCGCCGTTCTCAGCCGTTCACTCTCGAATCGTCCCAGTACGCCCCAAGCCGTGAGGCAGGCGGCCGGAGGCGGTGGCCGTGCCGGAGCGGCGCTTGCGGTGGTGAGAGCGCCCGAGCGTCCCGTGACCAGGCCGGCGGCGATCGTTCGTCCTGTCGGAAATCCGAATGGAGCCGTCGCCAGGGCCCCGGAGCGGCCAGCGCAGAATCCCAATTCGCAGGTGGCTCGCGCGCCCGAGCGCCCTGCAAGGCGTTAAGTAAGTCTTTTGAGCCCTTTTAGTCAGGCTCAACTTCTAAGTTTCAAACGTGACGGTTTTCTGGTCATTCCTTCTTTTTATTCTCCCGAAGAAATAAAACGCGTCTCCGGATGGATCGATGAGCTGGCCGTGGGGGCACGTCGACCCGGCAAGGAAATGGCGTATTTCGAGAATGATGTTCTCCGCAAAGGCGAGCGTGTTCTCTCCCGGATAGAAAAATTTGCCGAGGCCCATGCGCCGCTCGGCGATCTTGTGCTGTCCGAAAAAATAAAAGACCCGGTTTCCCAGCTTTTGGGCGGGCCGGCCGTGCTATTCAAGGAGAAGGTCAATTTCAAGCTCCCCGGCGGCGGCGGTTTTGAGCCTCATCAGGACATTCAGCCCGGATGGGACGAGTACGCGTCGTATTTTATTTCAGTGCTCGTCGCAGTGGATCCCAGCACTGTCGAAAACGGATGTCTCGAGATGGCCGCCGGGCATCACACGCGCGGTCTCATCGGCCAGAAATGGAAACCGTTGTCAGCGGATGAGCTTCGTGGGATCGACTTCAAACCTTATCCGATGGGGCCGGGGGATGTGGCGTTCTTCGATTGCTTCGTTCCCCACCAGTCGAAACCCAATCTCACGACAGAGCGCCGGAGAAACCTCTACCTCACTTTCAACCGGTCGAGCGAAGGCGATCATCGCGAGAAATATTTTTCGGACAAGAGAAAAAGCTACCCGCCTGACGCGGAGAGAGAGCCCGGACGCGAGTACGTTTTTCGCGTTTAGGCTTGGTAGGTTTTCTTAAGGTGGGCCATGATCTTTAGGCGGTCTTCTTCGAAGTCCATTTCACTCCAGAAAAGGCCGCGCATCGTTTCGACGCCCGGCGTGAGCTTCTTCATGAGTTCGTTGTAGCTTTCTTCGTATTCGACTCCCGTTTTTCCGGCATCGACGAGACGCTCGAGTATTTTTTTCAGCAGAGGTCCGTGTTGTTTCGCGATCCTGAAGAAGCCGACCGATTCCCCGATAATGTCGAGCCTGGGCTGCACTTTTTTTGAGATGCGGACAGGCCGACCCTTGCGGGACATGAGCATCATTTCTTCGCCGGTGCTAGACGAACGCTTGTCCACGAGGAAAGAAGTCGCGTGCCTGGATCGCACAAGACGACGGAGCGCCTTCTCGGGGAAATACACATCCGCGTCCATGATGAGGCAGTCCTCGGTGAGCTCCGCGCGGGCGCGGTAGAGGGAGACGACGCTTCCTTCGCGGTATTTGGAGTTCAGGATGAATTGAAAGCGGAGACCCTTGCCGGCCCTCAGGCACTCGCGCCGGACGCTGGAGGCTTGATGACCCACCACCACGACGATCTGCCTCAGCGCGAGGGATCGAAAAGCCCGCAGGTAGCGCCGGAGAAGGTTTTCGTTCCCGGTGAGGGGAATGAGACATTTCGGTGTGCGACGCGATCTTGCTCCGAAGCGGCGTCCGCGCCCGGCGGCAAGTAAAATGACTTTCATCATGCCTGCGGGGAATGGGTGTTGGTTTCGATGGAGGAGGCCTGTGCCATGGCTTCCATCTCTTCTTTCAGCGCTTCGCGGATGATGGGGGCCTCCGTCGCGTCTTTTGGAATGTCCAGCGCCTGTCCTTTCATC
>CAZTBX010000059.1:0-2976 GCA_964612035.1 uncultured Planctomycetia bacterium | reverse complement strand
GCGTTCATGCAGAAGATCCAGGTGCGCCTCACGGATATCCACTCCCATCTGCTTTTTTTTGAGGTGTCGTGGAACAAGCTCGACGAAGCCACGGCCGACCGGCTCATGGCCGACCCCCGTCTGGCGGATGACCGCCATTTTCTAGAGACCCTGAGACTTTTCTCGCCCCATACGCTGAACGAGGGTGAGGAAAAGATCATGGCCATCAAATCCAACACCAGCGGCGGCGCGTTCTCGCGCCTCTTTGATGAAGTGATGAACAGCGTCCCCTTTTATGTTGAGGAGGACGGACAACGCCAGAAGAAGACCGAGGGCGAAGTGCTGGCGCTTCTTCATTCGGCGGATCGCCGGCAGAGGAAAATGGCCTCCGACAGCCTGGCGGAGGGCCTGAAAAACAACACGCACATCCTCACTTATATTTACAACATGATCCTCGCCGACCATCGAGCCGGCATGAAGATCCGGAATTACGCACACCCGATGGATGCGAGGAACCTCTCGAACGAGATCGGCCTCGAGAGCGTGCAGAATCTCATCCGTCAGGTGCAAGCGGCTTATCCGCTCTGCGCGCGGTATTACCGCTTGAAGCGCCGGCTGCTCGGCCTCGACAAGATGATGGACTACGACCGCTACGCGACGCTGGAAGCCGAAGAGGAAAAAATCGACTTTGTGCGCTGCAAGGACATCGTGCTTGAGGGTTATTATGCGTTCTCAGAAGACGCGGGAAAAATTGTCGAACAATTCTTCCAAAAACGCTGGATAGACGCCGAGATCCGTGAGGGAAAACAGGGCGGCGGGTTCTGCGCCGAAACGACGCCGGAACTGCATCCGTACATCCTCGTGAATTACACGGGCAGTCTGCGCGACGTCATGACGGTCGCGCACGAACTGGGGCACGGCCTGCATCAGTATCTCGCCCGTAAAACGGGCATCCTGCAGTCCGGCGCGCCGCTCACAATGGCCGAGACGGCCTCCGTCTTTGGTGAGATGCTGATCTTTGAAAAACTGATGGACGGCGTGAAAAACCCGAAAAAACGGCTCGCGCTTCTCTGCGGAAAAATAGACGACAATTTTGCGACGGTGTACCGGCAGATCGCGATGACGCAGTTTGAGCTCTTGGCCCACGAGACCGGCCTGAAAGAAGGCGAGCTCTCGGCCGAGTGTCTCAGCGATCTCTGGATGAAAGCTAACGGCGACATGTATGGCGACAGCGTAGAGCTCACCGACAACTACCGGCACGGATGGAAATACATCCCCCACTTCGTTCACTCGCCGTTTTACTGCTACGCCTACGCCTTTGCGCAGCTTTTCGTGCTTTCGCTTTTCCAAAAGTACAAGGCGGGCAAGGCCGAGTTTATCCCGGCCTATCTCGAAATGCTCTCTCTGGGCGGATCCAAAAAACCGCAGGACATCGCGGGCATTGCGGGCATGAACATCGATGACCCGAACTTCTGGCGCTCGGGCATCGGCCTTCTGGAAGGGCTTGTCGCCGAAGCCGAAAAACTCTCGGCTACGATCTGAGGAAAGCTTTTCTTTTTTTCTCCCACTCCCACGCGGAGCGGACGATATCGTCGAGGCCAAAGCGCGGCTTCCATCCAAGCGTCTTCGACGCCTTCCCAGCGTCGGCGATGAGACGCGCCGGATCCCCGGGTCTCCTCGGGCCCACACGCACTTTCACTTTTTTCCCCGTAATGCGTTCGACGGCGTTTAAGATCTCCTTCACGGAATAGCCGTCGCCATTCCCCAGATTGAAGATCCCGCTTTTCAGGCCGCCGAAAAGCGCTTTGAGCGCCAGAAGATGCGCCGCGGCCAGATCCTCGATGTGGATGTAATCGCGCACGCAGGTGCCATCCGGTGTATCGTAGTCGTCGCCGAAGATCACGAATTCTTTATTTTCACCTGTGATCGCCCTAAAAATGTTGGGGATGATGTGCGTTTCGGGGTCATGGCACTCACCGGTCTCCCCTCCCGGATGCGCGCCACAGGCGTTGAAGTAACGCAGCGATACGAATGAAAGGTCCGACACGCGCGCCTGATCCTGCAGCATCTTTTCGATTATGAGCTTCGACTGCCCATAGGGATTGGTCGGATTCGTCTCGTCTTCTTCGCGGATAGGGACTCTTTTCGGTTCACCGTAGGTCGCGGCCGTCGATGAAAATATGAAATTTTTTGTGCCGCGCGCGGCCATAACCTTTAAAAGCTCGACGCAGGCGACGACGTTGTTTTCGTAGTACTTCAGCGGGTTCTGCACCGATTCACCGACAAGGCTCGAGGCCGCAAAATGCATGACGGCCTTTGGTTTGAATTTCTGGAACGCTTTCCGGATGTCCGCGCCTAAACGCAGATCGCCTTTCAGGAATGGAACCTCTTTAGGGACAAGGCCTCTGTGCCCGGTGCTTAAATTGTCAAACACCGACGGCGCATGTCCCGCTTTGACCAGTGTCCGAACCATGTTTGAACCAATATAGCCGGCCCCGCCGATGACGAGAACGGACGCTTTCTTTTTTTTCATGTCACTCCTCACAATAGTCGAGGTCTTTGCCGTGCGTTTCATCAAGCGCCCGCAGTGCAAAAAGCGCGAGTAGGATGCTAACGGCCCCCACGATCGCCGCGCTTTGAAGGATACCGACATGCACCTTCAACTGCTGAAAACTGAAAGTGAGCGGGACCACGGCCCCACGCACAAAATTAGGGACAGTCGTCGTGACTGTCGACCGGATATTCGTTCCGAAATGCTCCGAAGCGATGGTGACGAACACCGCCCAGTAGCCGATCGCAAACCCGAGCGCCAGGCATGTCGCGTAAAAAATCCCGAGCGTCGCCCCCTGGTTCACGAGATAGAACGCGATGGCCGCCGCCGTGAGCAGGATGAAGATGCGCGCGATGCGTTTGCGGCTTTTCAGGACCTGCGCCAGCGAGCCGCTCACGAAGTCGCCGAGTGCCAAGCCGATGTACGCGAACATCACGGCGCGTCCC
>CAZTBX010000058.1:0-4229 GCA_964612035.1 uncultured Planctomycetia bacterium | reverse complement strand
AAAGCTTTTTTGAGCAGGCTAGCGAAAGGGGACTCTTCGGAAGCGCCTGCGGCTGAACCCGCCGCCTCACCGCCCCCTTCTGTCTTCTGAGATCTCTTCAAGATCTGCGTCAGCACTTCCTGCGTCCCGAAGGCGGCGAGCTTAGGGGCCAGCGCATCCATATCGGGAAGCACCGTGGGCTTGGGAAGATTTCCCTGAAAACGGAAAGGGATCTCGACCTGTCCCCCCTGGTTCATGAAATAGCCGAGTTGCGGCACGCTTTCCTGGAACGCGTGCGAAAACTCGGGGCTGATCTGTATCGCCGCCTGTCCGAGCACCTGCCCGCTCATGTCCGACTGTCCGGCACCGCGTAAAACAAAATGGTCCGTCTGTACGAGGAGATCGTTAAAGAAGAGCACGCCGTTCTTCACGCCGAAAGGCAGATCGACGGGCATGAGCGCGGTGTCTCTAGCCGTGATCTTCTGCCGGTACGCCTCAGGGAGGCGCTGCATCAGCGTATCCGTGATGCCCGGGATGATGGAGATGCGGCTGAATACCTCCTGCACCAGATTGAAATTGCGTATCATGCCTTGCCGGAGCGAAAGCGTGCCGTTGCCGTTCAGCGTATGCGTGAAATCCGCCGTCGCAGCCTGCGCGGCCATGTGGAAAGAAACGACGCCGTCTATGCCCGGCTCTTCGGCCCTGCGCGGCACGAGTTCGGCGAGCACGAGATCCTTCAAGTCCACATTGAAGCGCAAAAGTGGGTTTGATGAGAGGCTGGATGCCGTCGCGGCGGCTTTCATTTTCCCTGAGCCGATATCGGCCGTGAGTGAATCAATGTTGGCGGTGTTTTTGGTAATGCTACCCTTCATTTCGATGTTCGTGACGGGGACTCTGAGTGACTTCAGTGCCACACTCCCCTTGTCGAGGCGCAGACTGCCGCGCAAACTCGCCAGCGACGCCTGATCCAAAGGAAGATCGGCCACGGATACCACAAGCGTCCCACCGAGGCGCTGTATCCCCGACTGCGCGATCTGGGGGAAGAACTCCGACGCGTCGCGGAGGTTCACGAGACCGAGCTCGGCGTTCAAGTCGGCTTTTTTTAGCACCGCGGGCTTCGCACCCTGTCCGAGTACAAAGCTTCCCGTCACGCTCACATCCTGCTTTTCGCTGAAAAGTGAGGACCTCGCGCTGAAAGAAAATGGTTTCGTCATGGAAAAACTTTTCACGCGAATGTCGGTGTCGCGTACGAGAAGTCTGCGGGCGGGACTTTGCAAGTGGTCGATGAAATCGATCTGGGCGTCGTCGATGCGCACATTGTCGATGCTGAGGAGCGGAGCAGGTTTGGAAGCCTTGGAAACGGGTCGGGCTGGCGCAGCTCCTTTAAGAGCCGGCACTGGCAGTATCAGCTGTCCGTCCGCCCCGCGTTCGACACGTAAAACCGGGTGCGTGAGCACCACCGACGCGATCTCTACTTTTTTGCCCAAAAGCGGCGTGAGACGCACGGTGACGGCGGCCTTGTCAACGGAGGCGATGGCCTGCCGGGTGCCCGGCGCAAAAATGGCGAGCTTTTCGACAGACACGGCAACACCGTTCTGCCAGATGAGTCCGAGACGGCCGATGGAAACCGGTGCCCCGAGGGCCTCACTCGCCTTTTTGGTGACCATGGGACGGTAGCGGTTGATGTCAAAAGTGAGAAGAAACACCGCCAGCCCGCCCGCGAGGAGCAGGAGGACTACCGCCGTGCCGATCAGAACTTTTTTCACACCAGGATCTCTTGAATACGCTTTTCCATGATTTTATTGTAACATACCCTCTATGTCTGTCATAAAAAGCCTCGGCTCGCTTACATTTGCCCTCACGCTCATCACCGTGCTCATCGCCGTACTCGTCTTTTCAACTTTCACCGAGTCGGCATACGGCACGCCATTCGCGAAAAAGGCGTTTTACGACACGCGCTGGTTCGATATTTTCCTTTCGCTTTTTGCCGTGAATATTTTCTGCTCCACGCTCACGCGATGGCCTTTCAAAAAGCGCCATGTCGGGTTTGTCATCACGCACATAGGCATTCTCATGGTGCTCGCGGGGTCGCTGGCCTCGCGCGTCTGGGGCGTGGAGGGGCAAATGAGCCTTTTTGAGAACGAAAGCGACGGCCGGCTCATGCAGCAAAATTTCGTGCTCACGGCCACGGAGCCGGGCGGCGCCGGGCAACGGCTTTCCATCGAGACCCTCGCGGAAAGAACCAAAAAAGGCTCGGCACCGCTTTTTGCGGGCGAGGGCATCGAGCTCGCCGCCGTGCGGGTCTTGAAAAACGCGGAAGAAAAAAAGGTTCTGCTGGAAGGCGCGGCCGGTCTCGAGAAAAATCACGCTGTCGAAGCGACGCTTCGAAGCGGCGCCGTGGGGCTGGCCCAGGACTTTATCCTCATCGAACACGACGAAGACGATCCGGACTCACGCACCGTGAACGCGGGGCCGGCCACGATCTCGCTCGGCGGCGAGCCGGCCGCGCCGGCGCCTGTCCCGCCGACGCTGCGGCTGACACAGCTGCGGAATGGCCGCTCGTTCACGGTGACGCTGGATGAAAAAACGCTGAAAGAAGGCGCCTCCATTCCGGAAATGGGCCTGCGTCTCACGGACATCCGCTACTACCCGTACGCGAAAGTGAAGAACAACGCCATCATCGATGCGACGGACGAGATCGCGCACAACCCTGCGGTGGAGTTCAAAATCCTGGATGCCGAAGGCCGCATGGAACACCACACGAAATTCGCTCTTTTTCCGGACTTCAACACGGTCCGAGGCGGGGTAGCCAAAAATTTTTTCAATCTCGGCGTGGAACTCCAGGCATCTTTCGCTCATCCTCCAGCGGCCACCGCGGGCCCATCACTCATTTTTTATCCCACCGAGTCCGGCGTCTGGAAATACCGTATCACCTCTTCCCGGTCGGCTGCTAAAGAAGGAGAAATAAAAAGCGGTGAAAACATCGAGACCGGATGGATGGACATACGGCTCGAGGTGAAAAAGCTTTACAGCCACGCGCGTTTTGCGCGGGAGGTCGTGCCCGCCGCAAATCCCTCCGGCGGCAGCTATGCCATCCAGCTTCTCGCTAAAACGGCAGGCGCGGAAAAAATCCACTGGCTCTGGGCAGGGCGACCGATGTCCATCGAGTCGTCGAAGGGGCCGTTGACGCTTCTTTTGGCGCCTGAGACGAGGCCTCTCCCCTTTTCGCTGAAGCTGAAAGATTTTCGCAAAGTCGACTACCCAGGCACAGAAAATCCAATGGCATTCGAAAGCGACGTCATCCTAGGCGATGCGGCGACAAGATTTTCCATGGAAAAAACCATCAGCATGAACAAGCCGCTTGATTACAAAGGCTACCGGATATTCCAGGCATCCTACATGCAGGATGAGACCTACGGAGAAGGGTCCGTGTTCAGCATCGCCAAAAATCCGGGCATACGGCTCATTTATCCCGGAGCTATCGTCATCCTCATCGGCGTGATACTTCTTTTTTACTTTCATCCTTTTTTCAACCGGGAGCTTCAATGAAAAAAAACGCGTTTGCGGTCGTTCTGGTTTTCGCCCTCTTTTTCGGCGCGTCTGTGGCGCAGGCGGCGGACCGGCTCACACCCGTCCAGAACAAAGGCCGTGTGAAACCGCTAGGCGTGTTCGCCTCGCAGACCGTGAAATTCATCTCCGGCCGCGAGAGGCTTGATGGGAAACCGGCGCTCGATCTCGTGCTCGGGCTTTTGGCGGACCGTGGAAACATCGCGGAACTCAAATGGATACGCATCGACCTGTCTGCGCTCAAACAACACCTCGGCGTGTCCGCGGACAAAACTCTTTTTTCGCTGAACGAACTATTGCCGCAGATGCCAAACATCGTCTCACTCATCCAGAGTGCCAAGGCAAAACGCGATGCGGACCAGAGGCCAACGCTTCTTGAACAAAAAGGCGAGCAGCTTTACTCGCGGATCATCGAAGTGAAAGGTCTCGAAAACGGCGATAGCTTTGCCCTCCTGCCCTCGGTCACACCGGATATCGCCTTAAAACTGCGTCTCGAAGACCTGTACTGGCGCTTCAAACCGTTTGAATGGGCGGCCATCGCGTATTTTGCGGCTTTTTTCCTGCTTTCATTCTTGAAGCGCAGGAAATGGGCCGAGCTGTCCGGTTTTGCGCTGATGTTGGCGGGATTTCTTTTCCATTCCGTCGGCATCGCCGTGCGCGTGTATGTTTTGTCGCGCCCGCCG
>CAZTBX010000057.1:0-9443 GCA_964612035.1 uncultured Planctomycetia bacterium | reverse complement strand
AGTTTTTTTCTTAGCTTTTCTGCTTTTTCTTTAATATCTTTAGAGACCATATTTTAATTACCCGATACATCCGAATACTTTACATTATATGGTGGTATATAATATTGTAGCGATTGTTTTTCACTGCCGATTTTATTAGAAGAAACTAAAATCGGCTTTGCAAAGATCTCCGAGATGCTGATCCTAATAGACGCAAAATGATTCTTCACTAGAACCATTTTGCTTGAGACTTCTGAAAATAAGTTATAAGTTACAATCACGGGGCATGGCTCAGCTTGGCTAGAGCGTCTGCTTTGGGAGCAGAAGGTCGCTGGTTCAAATCCAGTCGCCCCGAAAAAATTTTGTCCCCGTAGCTCAGTTGGATAGAGCAACGGTTTTCTAAACCGTGGGTCGCGTGTTCGAATCACGCCGGGGGCACCATTTTTGAGGCAGAATGAAAAAAGTCATTATTTTTTTAGCGTTGTTGACGATGGTATTCATCATCGCCGTGAGCCTTTTTGCGCGCAACGCGCCGCATTTCATACGCAGCGGTGTCGAGAAGGCCCTGCACAAGAAAGTGAAAATAGGGGCCATCGATTATCGCTTTCCGTTGACGTTCGAGCTGAACGATTTTCAGATCGTCGAGACGGACGCTCCATTTGCAGGGGAAACGCTTTTCGCGGTGGATCAGGTGCTTCTGAGGCTTTCACCCCTAGCTCTTTCACAGCGCGCGCTGGTTGTCGACGAGCTCACGGTGCAAAATGCCGACATCTTTATCCGAAAGAGGCAGGGGAAGCTTTCACACATTTTTTCCACGGTTGTTGAAAAGAATGACGCCGAGGTGTCGGGTCAGGGGGTGGATGGAACTTCCCCGTCAAAAAAATCGTTCCCGCTCGAGATCCATATTTTCAATCTCAATGATTCCCGCTTTCGGTTCATGGACTATGACGTTCAGGATGACGGATTCGTCATGGGACTGGATGGGATCTCAGGGGTGGTGCGGAATATTGCCGTCCCGGGCCGCCTGAAACGCACAAGCTACGAGGTCGCGGCGGGGATCCCGCAGGGCCGCGAACGATCGAAGGGAGGTCTGCACATCGCCGGATGGACGGTGTTCGCATCGTTGGATACCAACGCCAATTTTACCCTGCACAATCTTTATCTGCCGTACTTCAAACCTTATTATCGTCAGGTGACGCCGGCGGCCATCGCCGAGGGAAGTCTCGATGCGAAGGCACTGCTGCACATCCAGGAAAAAAGGCTAGCCAGCGACATTCAGCTACAGCTGACGGGGCTTATTTTTCAGGACTACGAGTCGGACGATCAGCTTTTCGGCCTTCGCGCGGAAGAACTCCTGTCGTTCCTCAAGGACTCCTCAGGCCGTCTGAAATTCCAGATCTCTCTGCGCTGGAACATCGCGGACAGATCCGTCAAGCCGCGGGAGGTGATACGGCGCAGCATCGAACAGTCGCTGAAAAGTACGGTGCTCGGGAACGTCGGCCAGCTCCTTGAAAACACTCTCCGCAAGATCGATGAACAGGGGGTCGGGCGCAGCAAAGAAGACATCGAAGGCGCGGTCAAAAAGATCAAGGATTTTCTGAAGTACTAATAACTGGGTGGGTGACGGGATTTGAACCCGCGACCTTCTGAGCCACAGTCAGACGCTCTAACCAAGCTGAGCTACACCCACCAAAGGAGGAAAAGGTTTTCATAGTTTAGGTTAGAAAGGTGTCAGCGTCAATAAATGCGTGGATTCTGGCATTTCCCCTTTTTAAGTTATAATACCCGTCCATGACCCCCGATACTCCCAAAATAGCCGTTGTTGGCGCAGGGATCTCAGGCCTGGCTTGCGCCTATCGCCTCACCGAGCTAGCCGCCCAGCATTCACTCCCACTCAACCTCACGGTTTTCGACGCGGGCCGCCAGCCCGGCGGGACTATCGAGACAGAGGCCCGCGACGGTTTTGTCCTCGAAAAAGGCCCCGATTCGTTCCTCTCCGAAAAATCGTTCGCCGTAGAGCTCTGCCGGCGGCTCGGGATAGAAGACGAGATCATCGGGACAGAGGATAGGAACCGCAGGGTCTTTGTCGTAAAAAACGGTCGGCTTATCCCGCTGCCCGAAGGTTTCCACCTCATTGCCCCGATAGACCCCATCGCGTTCTTGAGGTCGCCTCTATTTTCTTTTAGAGGAAAACTGCGCGCGGCATGCGAGCCATGGGTGCGCGTGGGGAGCGGAACATCAAAGGACGAGAGCATCGGGCATTTCATCCGCCGTCGTTTCGGCCGCGAAATATTGGAAACGGTGGGACAGCCGATGATGGGGGGTATCTACGCCGGGGACCCGGACACGCTCAGTTTGGGTCAGACGCTGCCGCGTTTCGCCGATCTCGAGCGCCGATACGGAAGCGTGACGAAAGGCCTGAGAGCGGCGGCCAGGCAGAAACGCAGCCAGCCGCTTTCGATAGGTCCTCGCTATGGTCTTTTTCTTTCATTCAGGCGCGGCATGCAGACCTTGACGGATACCATCTCTGCCCGCCTCGAGGGAAAATGCGAACTCCGCCTGGCGTCGCCGATCCGCGAGATCCGGTCCGAGCGGGGCGGTTGGAAACTCCTCGAAGAGAACGGGCAAGAGCATGCTTTTGACGCACTGTGTGTCACCGTGCCCGCCTGGCGCGCCGCGCAGCTTTTAAAAACATCGGCGCCAGCCCTTTCAGAAAAGCTGAGCGGCATTGCTTACGAGTCGGTGGCTACTATCAATTTTGTTTTCCAAAAAAAGCAGATACGCCATGCACTCGACAGCTTCGGCTTCGTCGTGCCCGCCAGCGAAAGAAGATCGCTCATCGCCTGCACTTTCAGCAGTCAAAAATTTGCGGGCCGCGCCCCCCGGGACAAGGTGCTTCTGCGCGCTTTTGCGGGCGGATACGCGGGGCATGAATTTTTCAACATGGAGGACAAAAAATTGATCGCCGCCATTCAAAAAGACATAGAGCGTCTTCTTGGTATAGAAGGTGAGCCGGAATTCATTTCGCTCAATCGCTATCCGAAGTCGATGGCGCAGTATCGTGTCGGCCATGCGGAGCTGGTGTCGGATATTTTTACGGAAACGGCGGCGTGTCCCGGGCTTTTTCTTTCGGGAACGGCGTACCGGGGGATAGGGATCCCCGACTGCATCCGCGAGGCGGAACAAACGGCCAAAGAGATCTACGACCAAATTTGCGCCCGTAGCTCAATTGGATAGAGCATCTGACTTTCCGCCGAAGGCGGACCCGCCTTTGGCGGGCGGACCTGTATGTTACACTGCGCCCATAGCTCAGCTGGATAGAGCGCTTGGCTTCGAACCAAGAGGTCGGAGGTTCAAATCCTCCTGGGCGCATTATTTTAAGAAAAAAGCGACTGCCCAAAGGCAGTCGCGCATTGAAAAGTGCGCCGCGTAGGGATTGAACCTACGACCCGCTGATTAAGAGTCAGCTGCTCTACCAACTGAGCTAGCGGCGCTAAAATTGAAACTTTATTCTATCCGAAAACATAATGACTGACAAGCAATGGAAGCACTCTCACTTTTTTACTCTCTGACCGTTCTCAGCCCGTCTTTGTCCGCGGCGGAGGCGCAGCGCCTGGCGTCTCCTGCGCTTGAAGAGGCCGCGGCGATCGCCCTGCGTCTCAAAATGCCTTATCTTTTTTTCGCCAATGTCAAAAAACTTAGCTTGGCAAGCCTGCTAAAGCCGGACACGCTGGCTGTTTTCAAAAAGGAAGAGCAGACCGCCGTGCAGCGCGGGCTTTATTGGATGGGCCGTCTTCGCCAGCTGGCAACGCTGTTGAAAGAAGGTGGCATCGACTTCGTTCCATTGAAAGGCAGTTCTCTGGTGACCGGCACTTACCAGGACCCGGGTCTCCGGTATTCGCTGGACCTCGACATTTTCATCGAACTCCGCCAGTTCGCGGCCTGCCGCGCTGTTCTCGAGAAAAACGGTTTTCGCCTCGCGCCCCATCAGCTGAAAAACGGTGTTTTCATCGACAAGGGAAGGGAATGCACTTTTGTCGGGCCGGATGGCGCCGAGGTAGACGTGCATTACCGCTTTTTCCAGTGGCATATAGAGCGCCACGTTTTCAAGGTTTCAAGCGCTGATATTTTTGCGGACCGCCTGCGCGGCGTGTCCTGGCGCGGCGTGCCTTTGGACCGCCTGAGATGGGAAGATGAGTTCTATTATCTTCTCCTGTGCCTGGCGGGCGACCATTTTTCCGAATTCCGCTACTACGCGGACGCGGATGCGCTGGTGCGCGTGCACGGCGACGCTTTTGATTGGGCGCGGGTGAAGGCGCATGTCGACCGGAGTCCGGTGAGGCGTCTGTTACGCGAGGCCATGCGTTTTATGCGCACCAGACTCGGGACGTCTATTCCGCCGGACGGGGAAGAGGACGCGGAGGCCAAGGCACCCGCACCGGCCCTGCACGGACTTTTTCAGAGGCGCTTCTTTTATTTCATGGCCGCCGAGCGCGTGTATGATAAAATCGCTTTGGTCGCCGTTTTTATGAGATGGAAAATTTTCAGCGTCTCCGGCCTTTTCAAGCGTTATTTTATTGAACACAACAATCCGGAAGGGGAACTTCATGCCGTCACGATGGAAACTCAATGAGCGCCAATTCATCAGCCGAGAGCTGGAAGGGGAGCATATCATCCTGCATCTGGACAGCGGCAACTACTTTACTATTGAAGGCTCGGGGGCGCTGATGTTCAGAAAGCTCATCGAAGGAACGCCGCTCGAGGCCATCGAGTCCACGCTCCGGAGAGAGTATGCTTCCGTCAGCGAGGGCACTCTTCGTAAAGACCTCCAGGGTTTTATCCGCGAACTCGAAAAGAAAAACATCATTCAGGCCGCCTGATGCCATGGGATGGCCGCCACCGAAAGCGCCTTTTCTCCTTCTACGCGTATATCTCCTTGCCGTTCTGCTGATCCTGCTCAGGCGCTTCGTCCCCATCCCAAAACTTGTGCGATTTTTCTCGGGTCCGCGCGCACGCTTTTTCTATTCCTGTCCGGACCGGCACGCCCATCGGCTGCGCCCTTACGTGAATTTTGTTCTCGGCCATGGGCCGCTCCGGATGAATGACAAAGCCTGTCTCGTGCGTTCGCTGATCTTATTTTGCTTTCTCAAACCCAGGCTTCCGGGACTTCAGATCGTATCAGGTGTCACGCGAAAGGCCGGCGGCGGTTTTGACGGCCACTGCTGGCTAGAACTGGGTGGACAGTCGTATGATGAGAACGAAAAAGATCTTGAGAAATTTGAAAGGCTGCTTGTTTATGGCTAAGACACCTCTCGTGTCCGTCATGATGCCCGCCTATAACTGCGCGCCTTTTATCGGCGAGTCCATCACCAGTGTGTTGAGGCAGAACCACGACAACCTTGAGCTCTTGATCCTGGATGATGGTTCCACCGATGGCACCTGGGGCATCGTCAAGAAATTCATCGGTGACCCGCGCGTGCGCGCGGCGCGCCAAAGGCACCGAGGCGTGGGGCCCGCGCGCAACCGCCTGGCGGCCATGGCCAAAGGGGAGTTTCTCGTGCCACATGACGCGGACGACATCATGTTGTCGGGGCGTTTGCGGCGGCAGGCAGACTATCTGAGAGCTCACCCCGGCGTCGGGCTCGTCTTCAGCGACCACCTTCTTTTGGATCCTACTCGGAAACCCCCTTTGTCTTTTTTCATCACTTCGCCTCAAACGGCGCAAAATCGTTTCATGATCCCCGAATCGCATCACGGTGCCTCCATGTTCCGAAAAAAAGTTTTCTTAAAAACCTCCGGTTATGACGAAAACTACCGCATGGGAGAGGATTCCGACATGTGGATGAAGCTATATGAAAAAACGCGCTTTCATTTTCTAAAAGGGCCCGTGTTCATTTGGCGCATCAACCCTAGAGGGATGACACGGACGCGCGGTTTCATCGAAGAGGACCACGAGGCCATGCTCAGGCTAGCGGTGCGGCGCCGCAGCCAAGTGCTTCGCCCGGTCTCTATTCGCATTGGTCCGGTAGCGGTGAGTTTTACGACCAACAGCGCCTCCGCGCTCAAACTCGTCCAGAACTCGCTTTATCTCGATGGCCGCCAAAAAGCGGATAAAACCTTTTCCTGCGAATGTTACGAGATCGGCCATATCGGCGGGCTTTACGGACATCTGAGGTTCAAGATAGTCGATGAGGAAACCTCTTTTTTTCGTTCGACCGACGGCGAGAGGCTTTTCTGGAAGTCGCCGAAAGGCAAATTCATCGTGAAGATAGACCGGCGCGCCGGGACTGTCCTCGCTTTCATTTCGAGCGCGGCCGCGTTCAACGGGGATGCGCTGGTCGACCTCTTGTTTACTTATCCGCTGATCTTCCTCACGCGGCCGATGGGTTGGCATTTCATCCACGCGGCGGTGCTGGCAAAAGGGAATAAAGGACTTTTGATCACGGGCCCGTCCCTGAGCGGTAAGACGACGCTGTCCATGGCGTTCGTGAAAAATGGCATGAAGCTCTTGTCCGACGAAACGAATATCCTGGAATGCCGGAAAGGCGTGGTGCGAGCCGTCGCTTTCCCGAGAAAAGTGCAGGTGAAGCGCCAGGCGTTCACGACTTTCCCGGAGCTGCGGTCCCGGCGCTGGAATTTTTTTCAGACGCGGCACAACACAGCCAAAAACAAGTGGATGATGCCCATAGAAGTATTGAGAAAAAATGCACGGCAGGGGTCGGCCGAGTTGAAGCTCGTGCTGTTCCCGAGATACAGGGCGGTCGCGAAGCCGCGTTATAGCCGTGTGGGCGAAAGTGAACTTTTACGGCTTTTATCCGGGGACAAGAATTATTATGTCGAGTTCGGCATGGAAAAGAAACGACTGCTGGATTACCTGCTTCTGCTCCGGGCGCTTCAGCGCCAGGCGGCGGTTTACCGCGTCGAATATTCGAACGAGCACTGGGACGAGCTTTTGCGTTTCGCCGAAAGGCACCTGTGAAAAAGCCGAAAATAAGCGCCATCGTCTCGACCTACAATTCCGAAGAATTCATGGAAGGCTGTCTCGAGAACCTTTTGGAGCAGACGGTGCTCCGGGACATGGAGATCATCGTCATTGACAGCGGCTCCAGGCAGGACGAGAAGTCCATCGTGAAGCGCTTCATGTCGCGATGCCCGCGCATCCGTTATTTCCGTACTCGCCGGGAAAACATGTACCAGGCGTGGAACCGCGCGATACGCCTTGCGCGCGGCCGCTATATCACGACGGCGAACACCGACGACCGGTCGACGCCGGAGGCCTATGAAAAGATGGCCGGTGTTCTCGACCGCGAAAAGGGCATCGCCCTCGTTTACACCGATTTTTATCACACGACACGGAAAAACGACTCATTCCATGTAAAAGACAGGCCGAAAAAGAGGGTCTTGCGGCGCATGCCCGACTATTCACCGGGCAAGCTTTTCCGGTACAACATGTGTGGGCCCCGGCCCATGTACCGGAAAAGCGTCCATAAAAAGATAGGCTACTTTGACCCCCGGTACCCCTCTCTCGCCGACTACGATTTCTGGCTCAGGATGTCGGAATTTTACCGGATGAAACGCATCCCGTCCCCGCTCACGCTTTACTATTTGAACCGAAAAGGGGTGTATTACAGACACGGCCCCATCAACCCCAGGCAGGCCCGGCAGATATGCCTGAAACACATGAAACGCGGTTGAAGCGATGCGTCGAAAATGCTATACTTTAGATAAGTAATGATCAACCGAGGAGGCCTTCTGTGAAAAAAGTTGTTCGGAAAAGAATGAGCGGGGACAAAAAAAGAAATTACAAAAAACCCACTATTTTGAAGCATGGCAAGCTGACCATGATCCTCGGAGTGTCAAGCTCGGCCACTCCGCTCGCCACCACCGATTAGAATAGGAGAAGAAATTTGGGGAGCGTGTCTATGAAAAGACGAACAAAAAAGCTGTCTCGATTGATGGTTGGAGAACAAGAACGATGAAAAAATTCAAAGATCCGAAAAGGGCGAACAAAAACAAAACAAGAAATTAAAAAAAACCGTTCTTTTGAAGCACGGCAAGCTGACCATGATCACCGGGAGCATTCGGACATGCCTATGAGAAAGCGATCAAAAAAACTATTACGATCTAATAAAAAATATTACAGACCAAAATTGGTAAGCCATGGAAAATTGAACATGATTTTGGGGACCTCAACCGGCCTCGCCCCTTCATTCTTCTGATAAGCACCGATTGGCGGAAAGCTATGTTTTTTACCATAGCTGTTCGTAATGGGAATGATCCAGTTTCATGGTTTCCTGATAAGGCCGCTTCGGGGAATCACGGCTCTCTGGTGGTGTCAATGGCCACAGAAGCTCTTTTTTGGGCCCGGATGCCCCACCCTCCGCCAAAACCTGCAGCCACATGAAGTAGATCTCGATTTTTTTCAACTCATCGCTCTGGGGATGCGTGGAGTTCCATTGCCTCGTTAGATAATCCGCAAAATGCTCCAAATGTCGTGGATCTTGCATGATCGAAAGACGGTAAAGATAACACCTCCAATATTCGTTGGGGCACAAGGCGGAGATCAAGCGGGGTCTTTCCCATTGCACCGGCTCGCCATTCCTTAAAACATCCACTTCGCGTCCGTTCTTGAGATGTCCAACGGTCACGAACCAACCGTGGGTGTTGGGGGGCGTTGGCGAATACATCCCCCACACCTGATCCAGGCTCAACACATAACCCAAGCCTCGATAGGGTGCGGGCACTCCTAGCCTTGGTTTGAATGGACCGATATTCCAGGAGAGGATATAAATAAGAAAGAAGGCCGCCAGGATATTGCCTATTAAGGTTTTGGGTGTCCGGGACAAGAAGGTATTGGCGAGAGACGCTTGTCCTGACGGCCGCCTGAATTTTTGTGAGACAAAGTCCCAGAATTGAGACGGCAGAAACACGGTGTAGGACACAAGGTTCACAAGCGGGAAAGTCCCGAGCTCGATGATCGAGGCCAAAAAAGCGTCGAACAGCACGAAGCAAAATACGCCCAAAAGTCGGACCCGGCCTTTGAAGAAAGGACATAAAAGCAGCAGCGGGCCAAGCATCTCAAAATAGAATGCCCCATGCGTCATGAGCTTTAGAATTGAGTGAGGAAGTCCGAACAGCCATTGTCCAAACGCCGTCGTGAATTGATCCGTACTCAGGGCCCGCCAAAGAGCGGTACCTTCCGTGGCCCAGTCGCCGCGCCTTTTCCAGAGCACAGAAAACCAATACACGGAAACGATCTGTACGCACACAGCCATCGTTCCGGCTGAAAAAAGCTGTCGATGTTCCTCTTGTCTGTTGCGGAGTTTGTTGTCGGCAGACCACGAAGCCCCCAGCGGCAGGAAAAGCCCCCAAAACAGCAGGAGTCGGAATAACTTGTCTCCCGCCTCCAGGACGAGATAATTCCTGCTCTGCAAAGAGGTGGTGAGGAACCAAAGAAGGAAAGT
>CAZTBX010000056.1:0-6817 GCA_964612035.1 uncultured Planctomycetia bacterium | reverse complement strand
AAACCCGAAAAAGACGGCGTGCTCGTCGATTTTTTCGGACGCAAGGCGGGGACTTTCAAGAGCCTTGCCATGATCGCGCGTAGCACCGGCTCGCCGGTGATCCCAACGCACTGTTATCGAGGTGCGGACGGCATCCACGTGATGCATTTCGGAGAGCCGATCCACTGGAGCGAGCACCCGGATCTCGATCGCGAGATCGTCGAGAACACCCGCCTCTACAATGAAGCGCTGGAAAAAATGATCCTCGAACATCCAGAACAGTGGTGGTGGGTGCATCGGAGATGGAAAAGCAAGTGAGTGGCACGAATGCGTGAAGTAGCGCTAGTACTGGTGCTCACTGTCACCATTGTTTTTGGCCTGTGGAAGCAAGTGAAAACGGCCGTTCGCTCAACACGAGCGATGGTTGGCACCCATCTAGAAAATGGTGACGATGCCCGTTATTTGAAAATAAAGTTCGAAGAGACGACTGCCGAGTTTGCCAGACAGGTGACCATCGCGTATATCTCTGATCATGCGAACGGGAACAGAAGAGCCGAAGAATTTTACTACGCCGCCCAATACGGTTTTGCTCCTTATTTGATCCACAAAGACTCGACCGATGCCGATTACTTCCTGCTTGATTTTATGTCTCAAGACTCTATCAGAAAATATGCCGACGAAAAAAAATTATCCATTATCGAGCAGCGGGGGTTGATGGCGTTAGCGTCTCGCGCGCCGTCCAGTTGAACGCATGTATGACCTGACGGTTTTTGCGTCGCTCTTATCCATCCTTGCGTATCTTCTTTCTATCGCCATCGGCTATGGCCTGATCACCCGGTTTCTCGGTGCCACCGCGCCCGTTGGTCTGAGATTTTTTTTGTCTCCCGGTCTTGGCCTGGCATTCACGACGGCGGTGCTTTTTATCCAGTTATGCCTCTGGGGGCGATTGTCAACGCCCATTGTTTTTGCGACGCACGCCGTTTTTTTTATTTTCCTTCTGAGAGACATTTGTAAATTTCCGCGTATCGACATAAAAATAACCGGCATGTTCATCGCGGTATTGGCCACCGGGACGGCGCTTCTTTTTTTTAGAATGGCGAAATCGCCGTTTGGGACGGGTTTGGATGTGTGGGCGATGTGGAAACTAAAAGCTAGGTTTATTTTTTATGGAAATTGGAGAAGTATTTTTTCTCCGGTCATTGATTTCAACTGTCCTGATTACCCCTTTTTTTATCCATTAGCGCTTTGTTGGGGCTGGCTTGTTGCAGGCCGCGAAACCTTAGTGTCATCCTGGATGATCGCCGTTGCTTTTACTTTATCGACTGTTGGTTTGCTCATGCATCGTTTTTTGAAATACGGCATGAAGGCGTCTGCGATCGCAGGTCTTTTTCTATTGTCGACGCCGCATTTCGTCGGAATGGGCTCATCGCAATATGCGGACATTCTTTTGGCGTATTTCAACTTGGCGGTGATCGTTCTCTTAGACTGCGCGTTGGTGGAAAAAAAGCCGCGATTTGCGTTCACGGCGGGGCTTTTTTTAGGCATAGCCTGCTTTGTTAAAAATGAGGGATTTCTTTTTCTTGTCGCAGTTTTCATGGCCATCGTCCTTTTATTGCTCTCATCCAAAAGTTTTCGCCAAAAGCGGCCCAGAGTCTTTTTAGCGGTATGCGCCGGTCTGCTGCCGACCTTGTCTCTAGTGCTTTTATTCAAAGTCGTCGCCTCGGTGCCGAATGATAAAGTTTCTTTGCATTACGTGGCGGAGGCCATTCGGATGGGGCATTACGGAGAAAAGATCACAACCATCCTGCGCTACGCCGCTAAGGAGCTGATGGAAGAAAACTCATGGGTTTATGCCTGGGTTTTCTTTTTGACGATTTTTATTTTTTACTCCAAGAATTTTTGGAACGAAAAAAAGCTGTGGATACTTCTGACTCTATTTTTTTTGGAAAGCGGGTATCTTGCCGTTTACATGGTTTCACCACTCGATATTGAGCTCAATTTAAGGACTTCTTTGAACCGAGTTTTGATCCACAGCTTCCCTGTGTGGACGTATCTATTTTTTCACGTGTTTTTTCAGCGGACTCGTTGGGCCTGCGCGGAGCCGTCATGAAGCCGCGGATCCTTTTTTTCATGCATCTGGTGCAGGACCTGGACCTTTTGGAGCCGCTGATCCTAAAAGCGGCGGAAGGCGGGGAGTGTACGCCCGTCGTGTGCCTGACAGACCGTTTGCACCGGCGCTCTTCGAGAGTGAGAAGTTTTTTTGCGTTCGCGCGCATTGACCGCCGTATCGTGCCGTATGTGGCCGCTTTTTTTGGCCTCGCGCCTTCGCTGAAAGGGTTTGACGCGTTGGTGACGGCCGCCGAGTCGAGCGCGCGTCCTCATCGCGTCGCGCATGTGCTGACACACCGGGCGAATCGTCTCGGTTTGTGCACCTACACGCTGCAACAGGGTTTTGAAAATATCGGCCTGACCTATTTCAAAGGAAAGGTTGCGCACGAAAACGTGACCTTTGCTTCGAAGAAGATCTTTATTTGGGGGCCGATGCGGTCGCTTCATGCGCAAGTGTCGGTGGAGGTGAGATCCCGCTGTGTTCCCGTAGGCTGCACGAAGCGGATTCTGCCGGACACGCCGATCCTGAAACGGCCGGAAGCTTGCGTCCGGCTTGTTTCGGTGTTCGAAAATCTGCATCGTGAGCTTTATTCCCGGGACTATCGCGAGAGCTTTTTGGCGGATATCGCAAAGGCAACGAACGATTTTTCGCAGGTCACTTTTTTTGTGAAACCGCATGTGACCAGCCGCGAATTCATCGGCCAATGGAGGCAGTTGGCCGCTCGAACATCGAACGTTATTCTGGCGGACCCGGCAGACCCACAATGGGAGCCTTTCACGGCTCCGGACATTCTGGCCATCTCGGATGCGGTTATCACCACGCCGTCGACAGTGGCTTTGGATGCCGCTCGGGCGGGACTACCGGCGGCGCTGTGGGATTACGGGCTTGGGCTGACTCAGTACGACCCGCTGCCCCGGCTCATGTCTTTCCAGGGTCTAGGTGATTTCCTGAACTCTCTGGACAGACCCGCGGATCGCGACGCTCTAGCGCGCATGGCTGCGGCTTTTGCCGAGAAGGTGGTTGTCCGCGGAGATGCGGTGGGAAATGCGCTCAGGCTCATCACAAGTCCGTGATAGTTCTTAAATCGTGGTTTGTTATATAATGATCGTCACAATGAGCACCCCATGACTCGTCACGCGGATCTGAAAGACCTCATGAAGGCCACGGATATTTATAAACACGTGGCCCAGCTCCTTTATTTTTTCCGCGACATGGAGATCAAGCCCACCTTTTTCTTCCTCTCCGTTCTTTGTTCGTTCCTTTCCGTGTTCTTCAATCTGCTCGGCATCCGGCTTTTCGTCCCGCTGCTCGGAGGCCTGATCCAAAACGATTTCAGCAAGGTGGGCGACAAGCTCGGCGTCGTGCGTTTTCTCGTGAAAAAGTTCCCGGAGGTTTTTGGCAGTTCCTCGTCCTTTTTCTTTCTCCTACTTGGCATGATCCTCACCTCGGTGGTCATGAAGAACCTCCTGGATTACGTGTCGTCGATGAGCGTGGGCCAGCAGATCAAAAAGGCCGACAGCAAAATCCGCCAGCTTGTGTTCAGTCGTTATCTGGCCTTCGGTAAGCTCTATTTCGACCGCATCCACACGGGCACGATCAGCCACACGGTGATGAACGCCTCCGGAGGCGTCACCGGCCAGCTCCGGCCGCTGCAGAAGATGCTGAGCCAGATCATGACGCTCCTGGCCTATCTGGGCGTCATGCTCTGGATATCCTGGCCGCTCACGCTCGTGGCGCTCATCATTTTTCCCACTTATCATTATTCGACGCGCTGGCTTGTGCAACGCATCCGCGGTGTGTCCCAGGAGCACGAGCAATCCGAGTATTCGCTGATGGAAAAAGTATCCAACCTCGTGTCGTGCATTCCGCTCGTGAAAGCCTACAAGACCGAAGAGAGGGAAAAAGAGCTGCTCGCGGCCGTGAGTCAGAAAGAGATAGATCTCGCGTTCCAGCTCCAGAAAAAACAGCAGCTGGTGCGGCCGATGCAGGACGTGAACACCATGCTGGCACTTCTCCTCATGGCGTGCGCAATGACGTGGCTTATCCCGCACGGCGATTCACGCCACATTAGCCATTACCTGGTCTTCTTTTTCCTCGCGAGGCGTTCGATGCCAGCCTTTGGCGCCGTCGCCAATTTCCGTATGTCTTTGGCGAGGGCCGAAGGGCAGTTGACGCGGCTTCGGACCATCCTGAGCGACGAGGGCAAATTCATCGTCGAGGGCGGCGGGCGGCCTTTCGAGGGATTGAAGAAAGGCATCGAGTTCCGTCAGCTGAACTTCTCGTATCGCGGGAAATACCCGGTGCTCGACGACATGAACTTTTTCATCGAAAAAGGAAAGATGACGGCCATTGTCGGGGCCACCGGAGCGGGCAAGAGCACGCTCGTGCATCTTCTGACACGCTTTTATGACTGCCCGCCGGGCAGCATCCTCGTCGACGATATCGACATCCGGGAGCTGACGCTGAAATCGTGGATGGACCGCATCGCTTTCGTGAGCCAGGACCCGATGCTTTTCAACGACACGCTGAAGGCCAATATCGGCTACGGTCTAGAACGGCCTTTCACGAACGATGAACTGATGGAAGTCCTCGAGAAAGCGCGCCTCAGCGATTTTTTTCAGCAACTGCCGGAAGGGGCCGACACCCTCGTCGGTGAGAGAGGCATACAGCTTTCCGGTGGAGAGAAGCAGCGGGTGTCCATCGCGCGTGCCCTCCTGAAAAAGGCCGAGATCCTGATCCTCGATGAAGCCACGAGCGCGCTCGACTCGCAGACGGAAAAGCATATTCAAAAGGCGATCGGTGAGCTCGTCGAGCAGCGGACGGCGATCGTCATCGCGCACCGGCTCTCGACGATCACGGACGCGGACAAGATCGTCGTCGTGGAACGCGGGCACATGATCGAGGAAGGGGGCCTGGACGAGCTGATCGCGAAAAAAGGGAAGTTCTATGAATACTGGAAGGCCCAGGAGGTCTCACGGCCGGCACCCCTATTCTGGAAGGAGGCGTTCATTGGAAAAGCTTAAAGTGTTCGTCGGATGGGACAGCCGCGAGGACATCGCCTACGAAGTCTGCGCGTCGTCCCTGAAAGAGCATGCCGGCGGCCCGGTGGAAGTCGTCCCTTTGAGGCAGGACGAATTGAGAAGCCAGCGGCTTTACTGGCGTGACAAGGACCCGCTCGCTTCCACGGAGTTCACCTACACGCGATTTCTCGTCCCGTATCTCATGGGTTATCGCGGATGGGCGGTGTTCATGGACTGCGATTTTCTCATTACCGCGGACATCGCGAAGCTATTCGCCTACGTGGATGAGCGTTATGCGCTTCTTTGCGTGAAACATGACTACCGGCCTAAGGAAAGCACGAAAATGGACGGCGTTATCCAGACCGTGTATCCGCGAAAGAACTGGTCAAGCCTTGTGCTGTGGAACTGCGGCCATCCGGAAAACGCGAAGCTGACGCCTGAGATCGCCAATCGCGAAAGCGGCGCTTTTCTGCATCAGTTCCGCTGGCTGTCCGATGATCTCATCGGCGGTATCCCCGAGACCTGGAACTGGCTCGAAGGCTGGAGCCAGGCGCCGGAAAAAGGTGTTCCGCACGGCATCCATTTCACGCGCGGCGGACCGTGGTTCGAGAATTGGAAACACGTGACTTACGCCGACCTGTGGCTGTCGCAGCGGGCGCGGTTGAAAAAAGGGAACGATCTCGTCCGCGTATGAATCAAGTGAAGCGCCTTTTCAGCCAATTCATCGGAGCGCCCACGCCTTCCGCGAAATCAGGTCCTCCGAAAGCAAAAAAACCTTCAAAGACGGGATTAGAAAAACAGATGCAGCTTTTGTCGAGAGGGGACGCGTTGTTCGACGACCTGCATGAGCAGGGCCTGAAGCGCTGTGCGATGAACGACAATCCGCTGCGCAAGCTCCGTTTTTTCGATCTGATACAGCTTTTCAAGCAATGCCTCCCTCTGCAGGGCGAGGTGGCCGAATGCGGTTCTTGGCGCGGCCTGTCTTCGTTCCTCATGTGCCACTACGCACGGGCGGCGGAACCCTCGTTCAAGGGGAACGGTCATCACATCTTTGACTCATTCATGGGACTGCCTATGCCCAGCGCCGAAGACCAGGTGCTGGAAGAAAGAGTCGCCGACGTGCATGGAAAGTTCACGGGTCCGCTGTCGGAAGTGAAAAAGGCACTTTCCGAATTTCCCGACGTGACCTATCACGCGGGCTGGATCCCGGAGACGCTGAAAGACCTGCCGGAAAGAAAATACCGTTTTGTGCATGTCGACCTCGACCTTTATCGCTCGACGCTGGATGCGGCACGGTATTTTTATCCGAGACTCGTGCCATCGGGGATGCTGGTCTGCGACGATTACGCTTCGCCCGGCTGGCCGGGCGCCAAACAGGCCATTGATGAGATTGTCGCCGAACAGGCGATACGCCTGCTCGTGCTTTCGACGGGACAGGCGGTACTGAAAAAACCGTGAAGCGCTGGTCTTTTTCCTGGATGCGCGAAAGGCTCGCGTCTTGTTTCACCGAGCGCCGCATGCCTTACGCGTATTACAAGGCAAAGCACTTTCTGACACGTCGTATCCGCACTTCCCTGCCCGTGCCGTATAAGTGGCAATACTGGCTCTCCCACTGGAAATACAACCGAAGGTCACGAGGCCACTTTGTTGCTCAACAAAAGGCAGTGCCCGACCTCGTGTTTGTTCTGAAAAAAAACGCTCCCGGCTG
>CAZTBX010000055.1:0-7531 GCA_964612035.1 uncultured Planctomycetia bacterium | reverse complement strand
ACCGTAAGTGCTGGTAAAAATGGCCCAATCAAAATCTTGGAGGCGCTTCAGTGCCTGGTCCATGGCTGTAAAAGTTTTTACAGGCCGTATTTCGATCACGGGCATCTCGAGCACCCGAGCACCGGTCTCTGCCAATTCGCGCGAAAGAGCGGCATTTTTCTCGGCCGGCCGCGTGAGCACCACGGTTTTCCCGAAAAGCGGAAGACGCTCATACCAATCCAAATGTCTGCGCAGGCTGACCACCTCGCCGATGATGATCAGGCACGGAGGCTGAAGTCCTTTTTGCCGCACCTTGTCCTCGATGTCCTGCAGAGTCCCCTCGCAGCTTCGCTGCCACGGCAGCGTGCCCCATTCGATGACGGCGGCGCGCGTGTCCGGCTTCATGCCGAACGCGACGAGCTGTCTCGCGATACTTCCCAAATTGTAAAACCCCATGTAGATCACCAGGGTGCCATCCTTGGCGAGGCCCGCGATGTTTCCCCATTCGATGCTGTCGAGATTTTTGTCATCCGCGCGATGCCCGGTCAAAAACACCACCGACGAATTGTGCTCGCGATGCGTGAGCGGAATGCCGGCGTAGGCCGCGCAAGCCGTGGCGCTCGTGACACCCGGCACCACCTCGAACGGGATGCCGTGTCCGGCCAGATGCAGGGCTTCCTCGCCGCCGCGGCCAAAAAGATAAGGGTCGCCGCCTTTCAGGCGCACCACTCTCTGTCCACGACGCGACGCCTGCAGGATGAGGCGATTGATCTTTTCCTGGCTCATTTTTTTATGGCGGAAACCTTTGCCGACGCCGATGCAGGCGGCGGATGCTTTCGCATGCCGCAGATGCTCGGGGTTCGCGAGATAATCGTAAATGATGAAGTCCGCCTCCTGGATGCGCTTCTGCGCTTTCAGCGTCAAAAGTTCCGGATCACCGGGCCCCGAGCCGACGAGGGACACAAGCCCTTTCGTTCTCCGCGCGGGCATCAGCTTCTTGCCTCACGCAGAAAACGGCTAGCGCCTTTTTTCAAAAGCCTTTTGGCCAGCGCCTGGCCGGTACGGACCGCAAGCGCGCTCGGACATGAGAACTGGCCGCTCACAAAATCCCGGTTTTTCGTCGAAAACACCGATGCTTTCATGCGGATGTTCCCACCCACCAAACGACAGTCGACGCCCACGGGCACGCGGCAGCCTCCGTGAAGCGCTTTCAGGAACGCCCTCTCCACCGTCACCGCTTTTTTTGTCGGCTCATGCGTGAGGCGTGCCACGACGCGCAGCGCTTCTTTGTCATTTTTTCTCACCTCGATGCCCAGCGCCGCCTGGCCCACGGCCGGCAGAAGTTGTGCTATGGGGATCGGCGACGCCTGTCTCCGATATTTGCCGAGCCTCTCGAGCCCGGCGTTGGCGACAACAATGGCGTCGAACGATCTTGCTTTCAAGACTTTGCCAACACGCGTGTCCAGGTTGCCTCGTATGTCCAGCACCTGGAGATCCGGCCTGGCGAGCGCGATCTGTCTTTTTCTGCGCGGACTTCCCGTGCCTATCGAAGAACCCCGCGGAAGATCCGCAAGCGTGTGCCGCTTGCGCGAAATAAGCGCGTCTCTCGCGTCCCCGCGCCTGGGGAAAGCTCCGAGCACGAGACCGCGAGGCAGATCCACGGGCAGATCTTTCAGGCTGTGTACGGCAATGTCGATCTGACCACTCAAAAGTTTCCGCTCGATCTTGTTCGTGAACACGCCGATATTGTTTTTTTTGAAAAGTTCTACGCCCTGGAATTCATCGCCGGTAGTGCGCACTTTCACGAGCCGGAACTTCAGGCCGGGATGCAGTCGAGCCAGGCGCCGGCGGATGCCTTCGGCTTGCGCAACGGCCAGCAGGCTCCCCCGCGTCCCTATGCGAAACGCTTTTCTTTCGCTAGCCATTGCATGAAGCGATCAGTTTGGGCCTGAATGCGGCGCAGGCATTCGGTGAGCTCGTCTTCGCGCATCGCCTGATTTTTCTGCGCGATCTCTTTCAGGTCGTCGAGATTGTACAGGTACACGTTGTCGATCTTTTCTACGGAGGACTCGATGTTGCGCGGCATCCCGATGTCGATGAGGAAAAGGGGCTTTTCATGCCTTTGCTTCAGCCAGCCGCGCACCTGCGATTCGCGGATGAGCACGGACGGCGCGGCGGTGGACGCGACGAGCACGTCGGTCTCCTTGATACGGAGCTCATAGTCGTTGTAGAACACCGCCTCGCCGCTTTCCAGTTCCGCGACCAGCTCCTGCGCCCGGTCGTGATGGCGGCTGGAGACGATCAGCGGATACGCGCCACGCGAGACCATCGCGCGCGACACCTGTGCGGACATGTCGCCGGTGCCGAGCACCAGCACGCGGATGCCTTTCAGGCTGTCGAAGATCTTTTCGGCGAGGTCCACGGCGACCGAAGCCACGCTGACTTTTCCGGCGCCGATGCCCGTGCTCGAACGCAGTTCTTTGGCCACGCGCAGCGAGCGCTGAAAAAGCGCGTTCAGTACTTTTCCCGTCTGCCGGTTCCTGTGCGCGGTCAGATACGCACTTTTCACCTGCCCGGTGATCTCGGTTTCCCCGAGCACCATGGAATCGAGTCCGGACGCCACCGAGAAAAGATGGTTCACCGAATCCGGTTTCCGCAAAATGTACAACTTGTCCTCGAAAGCGGAGAGGTCCAACTTCGAATACTCGCTCAAGAATTGTTTCGCGCGCCGCACTCCGTCCAGCGACTGGTCGCCGACGCCGTAGATCTCCGTCCGGTTGCAGGTGGACAAAAGAAGTCTTTCTTCGAAAATGCCTCTCTCTTTTAATTCGTGCAACAGCTCTTCGGTTTTGTGCGTCGGGATGGCGAGACGCTCGCGCAGCGCTAGAGGCGCAGTCTTGTGGTTGAGACCGAGAACGGCTATTTCGATGTCGCCGGCCATGCGAGATCCGAATGCACCCAGGAGGGCGCGTAATAAGAACCTACCAGAAGAACGAACACGATCACGGTGCCGAGCGCTATCTTTTGGCCTCGGCGCAGCGACGAAAGACGCAGGCTTAAAATGAACCAATACAGCACGCAGGTCACGCAGGAAAGCACCACTTTTGGATCACGCAGGATGGTTGCAAGCTCTTTCAGGCCCTGGGCGCGAAAAATGCCCCAGAGGATGCCGAAAGAAAAGAACACGACGCCGGCCACCAGCGCACGGAAATGAATGCGATCCAGCGTGTCCAGCGATGGCAGGTGTAGAAAAACTTTTCCGAGATTCTTGGATTTCAGCTGTGCCGATTGTAAAAGATACATCACGGCGCTGGACATCGCGATCACAAGGCCCGCGAGACCCACGAGCATGAAACCGATATGCAGCCAGAACCAGCCGCTGGGAGCCGCCGCTTCCATCGCCTGGCCCTGCCTCCAGTGGAATATCGCCAGCACCGAAAGGATGAGCGTGACGGGCAGGGAAAAAAGCATGAGGTATTTCGCGCGGTAACGCCATTCCATGAAATACGCCAGGGACAGAATGAGAAGCGGCACCGTGAACTCCGCCGCTTCGGCCAGCGGCAGCGGACGCTGCCTCACGATCAGAGCGAGGATGAAAAAAAAGTGCCCCACGATCGCCCAGGAGGCGATGCGCTTGGCCACGCCTAGAAATGTCTCTTTCTGGAATTCGAAATGGATGAAATAGAGGACCAGGCTCGTAAAATAAGCGGCGGCCACCGGCCAGAACCAATGCGGATTAACCAATTCTCCACGCCTCCAGCTTCGCCTCCTCGGCGGCGCTTACGCAGAGCGTCTGCGCACGACCCTCGTGCCGGTGTTCCACGGTCACGGCGTCGCGCGCGATCGCATCCGAATAGCGCGCCGCGATGGACGCGAGGGTCTTCACTTCTTCGTCGGTTGGCTCCCCCATGATCTCGGCCAGCGTGTGCCCCCCAACGGTGTCCACGACGGAAAAAACGTGTCTACCCTTTTCATAAACTTTCAGAAAATTGTTTTCGCGCTCGTTGCGGCCCACGATGACCTTGATCCGCGGCGACAGGCGGAAATGGCGGCCCACTTTCAGCATCAACACGTGTTCGTGCGTGAGATTTTGCTTGCCGTTGTGATCGAAGATATCCTGAAGCTTCGCCGCGTACTGGGGATCCGTGAGATAACAGCATCCGCCGGCCGGCTGAGGGTAATTTTCCATTTGCAGATCTTTGGCCAGGGCCATCTGCGGCTTGCGCGAGCGGCCGGACAGCGCGAGCAGTTTCGAGCGATCCACCCAGCCTTTGAGCTCGGGGATGGTCGGGTCCAGCAGTGCGGCCGATAGCGGACGCAGCACGAGGCCGTTCAAACCGCTATCCGTTTCGATGGTCTTCAGCGCCTCACGGTGCTGGGACATCGGCCGCTGGCCCAATACCTCTCCGGTGAAAATGAACTGGGCGCCGAATTCATCCATCAGCTTTCTCATGCGCCTGAACATGAAAATGCGGCAATCAATGCAGGGGTTCAGGTTGGCGCCATAGCCGTATTTGGGATCCGTCACCACCGGCAGATAATCTTTGGAGATGTCGATGATGTGCATCTTGAATTTGAGCTCGCCGGCGAGACGCAGCGCTTCGTTGGGGCGAAGCGGCTTTTTGTCGTCCTTGAAATTGCGCGTGTGCTCGGTGACGCAGAAGCCCGTGGAAAAATTGACGCCCTCGACCTCGATGCCCAGGTCGACCAGCACCTTAGCCGCCAGCGTCGAATCCAGGCCTCCCGATATCATTCCCAGCGCTTTCACTGTCATTTTATTTCGACTCCTTGATCTTTTGGAGAAAAAGTCTTTGTTCGCGCTCGGCCATCGCGAAACTATTTTTCCGGATGTTCGGGAACTTCCGCGCCCGCACATCTCGGATATACCCTGAAACGGCGCGCCGCATCAGCGCGTCGGCGTCCGCGTAGCGTTTCACGAAACGCGGCGTGAATTTCTTGAAAAGTCCCACGAGGTCCTGGAACACCAGCACCTGTCCGTCACAGTGAGGCCCGGCCCCTATCCCGATGGTTGGGATGCGCAGCGCGCGTGTGATGACGCGCGCCACCGGCCACGGCACGCATTCCAAAAGAACGGAAAAAGCACCGGTGCGTTCGAAGGCACGCGCCTGCGTGAAAATGTGGAAAGCGCCGTCCGCCGCCTGTCCCTGCACGCGGAAGCCGTCTTTCTTTTTCACGGCCTGCGGCGTGAGCCCCACGTGGCCCATCACGGGGATGCGGCTGCGCACGAGAAGCCGGCAGGTCTCGAGACAATCCGGGCGCCACTCGAGCTTCACGGCGTTGCAGCCGGCCTCTTTCATGAAACGGCGCGCGGCGGCCAGAGCCCGCTTCGGCCCATGACTCACGGCCTCGTAAGGCATGTCGCCGATCACGAACGATCTCGGCGCGCCCCGGCGCACGGCTTTCGCGTGATGGATCATTTCATCCATGCTCACGGGCAGCGTCGAGGAATACCCGAGCAGCACCATTCCCACCGAATCACCCACGAGCAGAAAATCCACTCCGGCCGTTTCCAAAAGCTCGGCTGTCGGGGCATCGTAGGCGGTGAGCATCGTCCATTTTTTGGACTTTCTTGAGGGCGATCTAAAGCGAGCGAGTCTCATCTAAGCCGTTTGGACATTATAGGATAGAACGCTCTTTTTTGAAAGGATTCGAAGTGACGGGGTCAGACCCTTAAGCTGTTCTCCACCGAGGGTCTGACCCCGAAGCTTGGCCTGTCGTCAGCGAAGGCTTTTGGACGCTATTTCGGGGATCAGCTCTTCCCAGCCGATGGCCATGACATGCACGCCCTGGGCCATGGAACGGACGCCCCGGATGAGTTCGCAGGCAATATCGACAGATTCTTTTTTAGGGTTCGCGTTGCCCTCGAAACGCGCGATCATTTCCTTCGGGATGAAAATACCGGGGATCTTTTCGTTCATGAAATTGGCCATTTTCACGGACTTGATGAGGATGATGCCCGCAAGCACCGGCACTTTGAACCCCTCTTTATGATAACGGTCCATGAAGCGGCTAAATTTGGCCAGGTCGAACACCCCCTGCGTCTGGAAGAACTCGGCGCCTTTCTCGATCTCGCGCCGGGTCTTCGAGATCTCGGTGTCGATGTCGTCCACGCAGGGATTCAGCGCCGCGCCGACGCACATCTGGGGCGACCCCTCGAGCGCGTGTCCGGTCATGTCCTGGCCTGTCTCCATTTTACGGATGAGGGCCATGAATTCGGCCGCGTCGATGTCAAAAACCGGTTTTGCTTCCGGATGATCACCGATGGTGATCGGGTCTCCCGTGAGAACCAGAACGTTGTGAATGCCGAGCACGGCCGCGGACAGGATCTCGGATTGAAGCGCGATGCGGTTCTTGTCGCGGCAGGTGACCTGCGCTATCGGTTCGATGCCGAAATCCTTCAAGAGATGGCAGGCGGCCACCGACCCGAGCTTCATGAGCGCGCTTTGCTGGTCCGTGACATTCGCCGCGTGCACGACGCCCTTGAGATAGGCGGCCTGCTTGAAAAACGCCTCGAGATCCGTTCCCTTCGGAGGCCCAAGCTCGGCCGTGACGACAAAACCTTTTTTGACGAGATCAACGACTTCCATTGCGCGTGTCCCTCAGTTCCTGCAGCGTGATGAGATTTTTGATGAGCATGACGTTCGTGACCGGCCCCACGCCTCCAGGCACCGGCGTGATGTACGAAGCCCGGCGTTTGGCGGATTCAAACTCGACATCTCCGACGATAAGCCCATTCACGAAATTTTCGCCGACATCGATGACAATGGCGCCCTGTTTTATCCATTCACCCTTGATGAGATGCGCCTTGCCGGCTGTGGACACCAGAATGTCGGCCTTTTCGATGTGCTGTCGCAGGTCCCGCGTTTCGGTATGGCACACGGTCACCGTGGCCATTTTGTCCATGAGCAAGATAGCGCTGGGCTTTCCGACAAGGTCGCTGCGGCCCACGACCACGGCCTCTTTGCCGGCAAGTGCCGCGCCCGTGGATTCCAGGAGCGTCATCACGGCGTTGGCCGTCGGAGAAAACACGCCGAAATGGCTTTTCAGAAAAGTGCGCCCTTCCACGTCTTTCAAAAGCGCGATGTTGTCGAATATCGCCGTACGGCTCAGGTGATTTGGCAGCGGCGAAAACACCATGACGCCGGTGACGCTTTCGTCGCGGTTCAAACGGACGATCTCCGCGATCACCGTCGCCTCGTCGGCTTTTTCCGGAAAAACCCGCGAAATGAGGGGGATCCCGACCTTCGATAAAAGCCTCGTGAGATGAGCGGCGTAAAGAACGGCGTCCTTGGCTTCGCCCACTTGCACCGTCGCGAGAGTGAGAGCGCCCTTTTTTTTCAGCTCCTCCACGCGCGGGCGGGCGGAAGAAAGAAAACGCTCGGCGATGTCTTTGCCGTTCAGGATATTCGCTTCAGACATGCTTCAGGCCTTTCAGTTCTTTTTCCATGGCTTGCAACGAGCGGCGCGTTTTGGACACGAAAGACCTGTCTTTCGACGCCGCAAGATTGATCTCAACATTTAGTTTTGCCGA
>CAZTBX010000054.1:0-1736 GCA_964612035.1 uncultured Planctomycetia bacterium | reverse complement strand
CGAACGGGTCCCTGCCTACCGGCAGGCAGGCTGCCGGCGGACAGCCCCATCGGTGCTCGCTAGCAATTCCCGCGACGCAGGCTATGGGGTCAGACCCTCGGTGGAGATAGGCTCAAGGGTCTGACCCCGAAGCTTGGCACTAGCTCCGCGCCGATGAGGCGCCCCGATCCGCCGTCACCCGTTCGCCCCACAACACGAGTTAGCCCGCTCGCCCTACTTTATTCTAATGGCTGGGCGTCGTGACGATTAAAGGCAAAACTGGTAAACTTAGCGGCATGAACAGTGTGACGCTTCAACGCTCGACCAAGCCGCTTAAGGGTGAGTTGTCATTTCCGGGGGACAAGTCGTTGTCCCATCGCGCCATCATATTCGGCGCGCTTGCCGAAGGTACTTCTTCGTTCACGAACGTGCTTTCCAGTGAGGACTGCGTGTGCACGCTCGAGGCTTTTAGGGCCATGGGCGTGGACATCGACGCGGCCAAGGACTTGAGCCGTCTGAACATCAAGGGAAAAGGTCTCCGCGCCCTGCGCGCGCCCAAAAAAGAGATATATCTCGGCAATTCCGGTACTTCCATGAGACTCCTTCTGGGCATACTCGCCGGCCAGCCGTTTGAAGCGACACTCACGGGGGACCCCTCGCTTTCCAGGCGGCCGATGCGCCGCGTGACGGACTATTTGAAGAAAATGGGCGCCAGCGTCGAGGGGAGAGAAGAGGGTAATTACGCTCCGCTGAAAGTCCGGGGCGGCGCGCTGAAGGCGATCTCCGCCGATCTGCCTATCGCGAGCGCCCAGGTGAAATCCGCTCTACTTCTCGCCGGCCTCTACGCGGAGGGCCGCATGCGCGTCACGGAACCTTTTCACTCGAGAGACCACACGGAAAAGTTTCTCGAGTGCTTCGGCGCCGATATCGTGAAAGACGGTCTCAGCGTTTCTCTGCGCGGCGGGCAAACATTGAAGGCGCCGAAGGAATTCAAGATCGCCGGGGATATTTCGAGTGCTGCCTTTTTCATGGCCGCCGCCGTTTTAGTCCCGGAGTCAAAGCTGGAATTCAGATCGGTTCTGTGGAACCCCACGCGAACGGGGATAGTCGAGGTCTTGAAGCGCATGGGCGTCGAGGTGGCGGTGAAAAAGGTTTCACGGGAGGGTCCCGAAGACGTGGCGGACTTCACCCTAAAACCCGCTGCGAGGCTCAAGCCGTTCGACATTCATCCGGCCGAGCTTCCATCGCTTATTGACGAGATCCCTATCCTTGCGGTGCTCGCCACGCAGGCCGCGGGCACCAGCGTTATCCACGAGGCGGACGAACTTCGCGTGAAAGAGACTGACCGCATCGATTCCATGGTTGCCGCGCTCTCGGCCATGGGGGCGAACATTGCCTCCAAAGACAATTCCCTAATTATTCACGGTCCGACGCCGCTTGTCGGGGCGCGCGTGCATTCTCAAAAAGACCATCGCACGGCCATGTCGGCCGTCGTCGCCGGGATGGTCGCCGAGGGGGCCACGACCGTCGAAGATACTGACTGCATTAACACTTCTTTTCCCGATTTTTTCAGGCTTTTCCGCGAAGTAGGGGCTTGTTGACACCCTAAATACTCGTTGTTATAATCTCCGTCCATAGCTTTCGCCTGAAGGGTGTTTTCACTTCTTTAATAACAGAGCATTTCTTGGCGCAACCTCTAAATTTTCTTAAAAAAACGACCAATTGGATACTGGGTTTTTTCTCCAATGACATGGGGA
>CAZTBX010000053.1:0-21470 GCA_964612035.1 uncultured Planctomycetia bacterium | reverse complement strand
GTCATCGATGACGAGAAAATGCTTCTCAGCGTGTTTTCATCGATGATGCGGCATTATCATTATCATGCCGATTTTTACTCCAATCCTTTGAAGGCGCTTCAGGCGATCATCGGGGATCCGGGTCGCTACAACATCATTCTCTTGGACATCCGGATGCCACAGATGGACGGCATCAGTTTCGCGAAACAGATTCGGAGCATGTTACCGAATTTGCCCATTATTTTCATGACGGGGGCCTCGGTGGAGGACGTGCGGGAACAGGCGTTGGCGATCGGGCACGTGCATTTTCTGGAGAAGCCTTTTCCGCTGGACGAGACGCTAAGGGACGTGATCCCGAAGATCCTGGCCGATACCGCTAAACAGACGGGGACTTAGAATGAGCGCGAACGAATATTTAGGGGTGTTCGTCACTTTCGTTTTCGCAGCTGGTATCGCCGGTCTCATTATTTTTTTGAACGGCATGCTCGGGCCGAAAAATAAGAGCACCCCTGCCAAGAGGGAACCCTTCGAATGCGGCGTGAAGCCTTTCGCCATTCCCACGGGTCATTTTTCAGTGAAGTTTTATCTCATCGCGATGCTGTTCATCCTCTTCGACGTCGAGATCGTGTGGTTTTTCCCGTGGTCGGTGATCCTGAGAAGTCTCGGTTGGGCGGGTATCGCCGAGATGTTCTCGTTCATTTTCGTGCTGGTGCTCGGTTTCATTTACGCGTGGAAAAAGGGAGCCCTCGAATGGCAGAAGTAGCGGCCGAGAACGGCGTAAAGATCGAGAAGTTCAATTTCATGACCACCTCTCTGAACGAGGCTATCGGCTGGGCGAGAAAGTTCTCCATTTTCCAGTACCCTTTCGTGACGGCCTGCTGTGGCATGGAGTACATGGCGACGGCCTGTGCGCACTATGACGTGGACCGTTTTGGCGCGGGTTTCCCGAGATTTTCCCCCCGGCAGTCGGACGTTCTCTTTGTCGTCGGCACCATCAGTCATAAAATGGCGCCGGTGCTGAAGACGATCTACGAACAGATGTGCGAACCCAAATGGGTGGTGGCGTTCGGCGTGTGCACCTGCACAGGCGGGTTCTATGACAACTACGCGACGGTGATGGGCATAGACACCGTGATCCCCGTGGACGTTTACATCCCGGGCTGTCCGCCGCGCCCCGAAAACGTGCTCGACGGGCTCATAAAACTCCAGGACAAGATACAAAAACAAAAGCAGGAAGTGTAATGGCGCTAGCGGCCCTCGTCCAATCGAAATTCCCGAACCTCGTCTTGAACGCGTCCGTCGACAAGGGTGATGAGGTGGTCTATATAAGGAAGGAAGGACTGAAAGGCCTCGCCGCATCGCTGAAAAGCTCTCCGGAGTTCCAGTTCGACATGCTCATGGACATCTTCGCCGTCGACTACCTGCACTGGGAAGAAAAAGAGGTCCGTTTTGAGCTGATCTACAATCTTTATTCCTCCACGAAACACCACCGGCTTTTTCTCAAGGCGCCTGTTCCGGAAACGGATACCAACATCGACTCTGTCACGGCCGTATGGCCCGCCGCCGACTGGTTCGAGCGCGAAGTGTGGGACATGATGGGCATCGTGTTCAAGGACCATCCGAACCTGAAGCGCATCCTGATGTACGAAGAATTCAAAGGACATGCGCTCAGAAAAGACTATCCATACAACAAGCGTCAGCCGCTTGTGGGACCGCTCGGGTGATAAGCGATAAGCGAAAAGCGATAAGCGAAAAACTGCTGTGTCGCTGCGCGACTTTTATTAAAAGCCACGTAGTGGCTCCAAAACTTTTCGCTTTTCGCTTTACGCTTTTCGCTGTACTCTTCGTTCTCATTTGTTCCCCCGCCCACGCCGGCTCCAAAGACAAGTCCCGTATGGAAGCCGAACACTACCCGAGCTCGCTTCCGCAGGCGGGCCAAGACTCCTTCAGCGCCGGTGTCGCTTACGCGAAAGACGGGGAGTGGGACAAGGCGATCGAGAGCTTGCAGAAGGCACTGGCCCTGAACCCCAAAAGTGTCGAGATCTTCATCGACCTCTCGGTGGCTTACGCCGAAAAAAAAGATTATGACAGGGCACTTTCTTACGCGCAGGACGCCGTGAAGATAGCGCCGCGCAAGGCCAACGCGTATCTCACTCTCGGTTTCGCGTACGAGAGCAAGGGGGATCTCGACAAGGCCGCCGCGGCTTACCAGGAGGGGTTGAAGGTGGATGCCGGCCATTCGGACCTGCACCTGGCGCTTGGCAATCTCGAAGGCCGCCGCGGCAATCTCGATGCGGCGAGTAAGGCGTACGAGAAAGCGATACAGGCCGATCCCAAAAATACTTTCGCGTATTCGAACATCGCCTATATTTATGAGAAAAAGGGCGACATGGCCAAGTCGATCGAGTACCTGAAACGCGCCTCGGACATGGACCCGCTGGATGCCGTGGCCTGGTATGATCTCGGCGCCGCTTACGCGAAGCAGGGTGACAGCCAAAAAAGCATTGAATATTACGAAAAAAGCTATAAACTAAATCCCAAATTTTATAAGGCATGTCTGAGTCTCGCAATGGCTTATGAAAAAAAGCGCGAGCTGAAAAAAGCGGCTGAATATTACGTGAAAGCCATGGCACTCACCGACGACCCGAGACTCAAGGAAGCGATATTGACTCAGATCACGCGCACAAACGAATCGTGAGATTTCAATATCAGAAGACAGAAAACAGAAGACAGAAAATCTCTGTCCTCTGTCCTCTGTCCTCTGTCTCCAGAAGACCCTCATAGCCTCCCATGGGGAAATCAGTCGATCCGAACACCAAGTCCTCCGAAACGCGGTCCATGCTTTTGAATATAGGACCGCAGCATCCCGCGATGCACGGCATCGTCCGTATCGTCACGGAGCTGGACGGGGAGCTCGTCCTGGGCGCCGAGGTCGAGATCGGCTACCTCCATCGCGCGTTCGAAAAAATGTGCGAGCAGGGGTCTTACAATAACGCCATCCCTTACACCGACCGCCTGAACTACGTCTCGCCGCTCATCAACAACATCGGCTACTGCCTCGCCGTCGAAAAACTCATCGGGATCGACACCACCGAACGCTGCAAATACATCCGCGTCATCATGAGCGAGATCTCGCGCGTGACGGACCATCTCACCTGCATCGGCGCTTCGGCAATGGAGCTCGGCGCCTTCACCGTTTTCCTCTACATGATCAAGGCGCGAGAGTTCCTTTATGAGCTCATCGAGTCCGTGACCGGCGCGCGTCTCACGATCTCTTACGCGCGCGTCGGAGGTCTCAAAGCGGATCTTCCGGCCGGATTCGAGGAACAGGCTATACACGCGGTGAAAGAAACGCGCGCCGTCCTGAAAGAAGTCGAAGCCCTGCTCAACAAAAATCGTATTTTCGTGGATCGCATGAAAGACACGGGCACGATCAGTAAAGAAGACGCGCTCGCTTATGGCATCACCGGTCCGTTCCTCCGTTCGACGGGCGCCGACTATGACGTGCGGAAAGCGCACCCATATCTGGTTTATGATCGCCTGGATTTTGACGTACCCGTCGGCGAGCACGGGGATAATCTTGACCGTTATTACGTACGCATGGAGGAAATGGTTCAGAGCCTTCGCATCGTGGAGCAAGGACTGCACAAACTGCCCAAAGGTGAAGTGCTCGTGGACATGCAAAGCCGTCCTATTCCCGCGGCGATGATGGTGGACGAGGCAAAGATCGGACACACCAAGGGATTCAATCAGGTCGAAGTTGAGGCCGATCCCACGCTCGAGGGAAGCAACCGGCCATTTCACGGAAACGTGTATTCCAAGGATAAAAGAGTCGCACTTCCGGCCAAGGAAGATACTTACGGCAATATCGAAGGACTGATGAACCACTTCAAGCTCGTGATGTACGGGCATGGGCTGAGACCGCCGAAAGGCGAGGCCTATTTCCCGGTAGAGGGCGCGAACGGCGAGCTCGGATTTTACATCGTGAGCGATGGCAGCGACAGGCCGTATCGGGTGAGAGTGAGGCCGCCGTGTTTTCCCATCGTCGCGGCCCTGCCCAAGATCATCGTGGGAGAGATGGTTGCCGACATCATCCCGTCTTTCGGTTCCGTCAACATGATCGGCGGGGAATTGGACCATTAAATGGAAAAAAACATGGGCACCAGAACACCAGAGCACCAGGATATGGTGCTTTCCCAGTTAGACGCGCAGGCGGAGAAGATCGTCGCAAAGTATGACCAAAAGCGAGCCGCACTTCTGATGCTTTTGCATTTAGGCCAGGACAAAGTCGGTTTTGTGTCTCCGGCCGTGGAAGCCTGGGCTTCCAAGTGGAGTGAGATTCCGGTGGTGCACGTGCATGAAGTCGTGACTTTTTATTCCATGTATCACCGTTCACAGCCCGGCCGCCATCACATCCGGTTTTGCACGACGACGAGTTGCGTCCTGCGCGGGTCCGAAAAACTGCTCGGGCATCTCACGAAGAAACTCGGGGCAAAGAACGGTGAAACGACGGCCGACGGAAAAGTTTCTGTGGAAGAAGCCGAGTGTCTTTGCGCCTGCGAGATGGCGCCGATGATGCAGGTGGACGGCAAGTACCATGGCAATCTCACGGAAGAAAAAATAGATCAAATTATTAACGGATTAAAATGACAGCGAAAAACGAAAAGCGAAAAATGAAAAACGATGGAGCCACTTCGTGGCCTCTAAAAGTCGCGAAGCGACACAAAAGTTTTTCGCTTTGCGCTTTTCACTTTTCGCCCATTTTTTTATGACAGAGCCTATCCTTTCCCGCAACTTCAACATCCCCGACGCCTGGAAGATATCCGTGGCCGAGTCGCACGGCGCGTATGAGACCGCACGAAAGGTGCTTTCGTCCGTGAAACCGGACGACATCACGCAGGCCGTCATCGCGTCCAATCTGCGTGGCCTCGGCGGCGCCGGATTTCCCACAGGCAAGAAATGGCAGTTTCTCCCGCCCGCCAGCGGCGGGTCCGCCTCCGGCGGAAAAGACGGGAAAAAACCGGTGTATCTCGTCGTGAACGCCGATGAAGGCGAACCCGGCACTTTCAAAGACCGCTACATTCTCGAAAAAGACCCGCATCAGCTCATCGAGGGGATCATCATCAGCGCGTTCGCCATCCGCTCGCACAAGTCTTATATTTATATCCGCGGGGAATATATCGAGCCTTATGAACATCTGCAAAAGGCCGTAGACGAAGCGTATGAGAAAAAATACCTGGGTAAGAATATTTTTGGCAGCGGGTTTGACCTCGACATCGTCGTTCATCGCGGCGCCGGCGCGTATATCTGCGGTGAAGAAACCGCACTGCTCAATTCACTCGAAGGCGGAAAAGGGTACCCGCGCCTGAAGCCCCCGTTTCCGGCCATCGTCGGTCTTTTCGGTTGTCCGACCATCATCAACAATGTCGAGACGCTAGCCTGTGTTCCGTTCATCCTGAAGAACGGCGCCGAATGGTTCGCGAAGCTCGGCAGTCCCGGCAACGGTGGCACGCATCTTTTCAGCATTTCGGGCCACGTGACTAAACCGGGAGTTTACGAACTGCCCATGGGCACGCCGTTGCGCGACATGATCTACACGCACGCGGGCGGCATGCTCGGCGGGCGCAAGCTGAAGGCCGTGATCCCGGGCGGGATATCCGCCAAGATATTCACGGCCGATGAGATCGACGTGAAAATGGATTATGATTCGCTGAAGGCCGCGGGGACCATGCTCGGTTCGGCCGGGGTCATAGTCATGGATGAGACGACTTGCATGGTGAAAGCGCTTTATTACGCGGCGAAATTTTTTGCCCATGAATCCTGCGGGCAGTGTTCGCCTTGCCGTGAGGGCACGGGCTGGGCGTTCAAGATCGTGAAGCGCATCCATCGCGGCGAAGGCTCGCTGAGAGACCTCGACGCGCTGCTCACCATCGCACGCAACATGGAAGGCCGCACCATCTGCGTTTTCGCGGACGCGGCGGCCTGGCCGATACAAAGCTATATCACGAAGTTCCGGAAAGAGTTCGAGGCATACATCCTGAATAAAGCGCGCATCACGCGTGCCGCGGTGGCGGTTTAACATGGCCAATATCACGATAGACGGGAAACCTTACACGGTCAAAGACGGCATCACCCTCATCGAGGCCATCGACCAGGCCAGTATCCCTCTGCCGCGCTACTGCTATCACCCCGGGCTCTCGATCGCTGGCAACTGCCGCATCTGCCAGGTTGAGGTCGAGAAAATGCCACGCACGGTTATCGCCTGCAACACGCGTGTCATGGACGGGATGGTGATCCATACGCAGTCCGCGAAAGCCAAAGAGTCCCAGCAGGTCGTTCTCGAGTTTCTTCTCGTGAACCATCCGCTCGACTGCCCGGTATGCGACCAGGCGGGGGAGTGCAAGCTCCAGGATTACTACATGGAGCATGGTCTTTACGACCCGAATTTCAACGACCTCAAAGTCAAAAAGACGAAAAAGGCCATTCCTGTCGGGCCTACAATTATGCTGGACCAGGAACGCTGCATCCTTTGTTCGCGCTGCGTGCGCTTCGGCGATGAGATCACAAAGACGCATGATTTCGGCATTTTCAACCGCGGCGATCACTCGGAGATCGACATTTATCCGGGGAAAGAACTGAACAACAAGTATTCTGGCAATGTCGCCGACATATGCCCCGTGGGCGCGCTGACGGACAGGGATTTTCGCTTCAAGATGCGTGTGTGGTATCTCGGCTCTCAGGAGTCCGTGTGTCCCGGCTGCTCGCGCGGCTGCAACGTTTTCATCGATCAGGGAAAATCGAGGCCGTATCGCCTAAGAGAAGAAGGGGTGATGCGTTTGAAGCCGCGGGAAAATCAAGCCGTGAACCAATGGTGGATGTGCGACGAGGGCCGCTACGGGTACAAGCCCATCGATGTCGGCCGTATAAAGGAAGCACGCGTGTCCGGACAGGTCGTTTCGGTGGAAGAAGCGATGGATAAAGCCGCCGCCGCGCTCAAAGACGCCGCGCCGTCCTCTTGGGCGTTGCTTGTTTCCCCGCAGTACACCAACGAAGACCTGCATGTCGCGAAGAAACTTTTCATCGATCATCTGAAATGGACGCAGGCCGCGTATTTCGCCCCCCGGCAGGAAGGCTATGAGGACGATTTCCTGATCCAAAAGGACAAAAATCCGAATTCCGCGGGTGTCTCGCAGATCTTCCGGCTGAATGGCAAGGCAGACATGACGCCGCTTGTCGAACGAGCCAAGCGCGGCGACATCCAGGGTCTTTTTGTGTTCGGGCACGATCTGGAAAAGATCTACGGCGCCGACACGCTAAAAGTGATACGCCAGAAAATACGTACCTTGATATTTGAAGGGGCGAATGAGAACGGCACTTCACGCGTCGCGGACATCGTGCTGCCGGCCGCTTCTTACGCGGAAAAGGACGGCACTTTCACTAATTTCAAGGGCCGCGTGCAGAGGATACGAAAAGTTTTTGAGCCTGCGGCTGATGCGAGGCCCACTTATGAGACGCTGAGAAATCTCGCCTCACGGCTTGGGGCGTCCGTAGGACAGGAAAAGCCTGAACTTATTTTCAACGACCTCGCCAAAGACAATGAAGCCTTCCGCGACCTGGATTACAAAAAGATCAGCCATGGCGGCGTCCTATGGAACAGGAAATAGCCCCATGATGGCTGAAATAACCATCAAGGCGGTTCTGGCCGTTCTCTTCTTAGGAGGTGTGCTGAACCTCGCCGGTCTTCTGACTTGGGTGGAACGCAAGCAAAGTGCCGTCATGCAGGACCGCATCGGCGCCAATCGGGCCTGGATCGTGTTCAAACCCTGGTACCTGGCCCCGCTAAACTGGATCTTGAGGCCCATCAACCAGCTCGGTCTTTTCCATTCTCTAGCCGATGCCATGAAAATGTTCCTGAAAGAAGACTTCATGCCCAAGGGCGCCGACCGTTTTCTGCACACATTGGCGCCGATGGTCTCTGTGGTGTTCGCATTGGTGGCGTTCGCGGTCGTTCCTTTCGGCGATGTGCTTCACCTGGGCGGCCGCGCGATCAATCTGCAGATCGCTCAACTTGATGCCGGGGTGCTTTTTGTTTTTGCGATGATGTCGCTCGGTGTGTACGGCGTGATCCTGGGAGGTTTTTCGTCGAACAGCAATTACGCGTATCTAGGCGGCATGCGCGCGGCGTCGCAGATGCTGTCCTATGAGATCACCATGGGTATTTCGCTGATGGGCATCGTGATCTGTTACGGCACGCTGGACCTTCAGGAGATCGTGCGCAGCCAGGGGCAGGTTTGGGGGATGTTCATACAGCCCGTCGCGTTTTTTCTCTTTATGACTGCCGCACTCGCCGAGACCAAACGCGTGCCGTTCGATCTGCCCGAGGGAGAATCGGAGATCGTGGGGTATTTCGTGGAATACAGCGGCATGAAATTCGGCATGTTTTTTCTCACGGACCTTGTCGAGACGGTCCTGGTGGCTTGCTTGATGACCACTTTCTTTTTTGGCGGATGGCAGGTCCCTTTCCTTCTCAGCGATGGCTTTCATTTCCCGTGGGGCACCGTGATGCCGCTTTCACACTACGCCGTGATCGGGCTCGGCGTCGCGTCTTTCATGCTGAAAGTGGCTTTTTTCAACTGGCTTTTCATGGCGATACGATGGACGCTGCCGCGTTTCCGCTATGACCAGCTCATGCATCTCGGATGGAAGATACTTTTTCCCGCGTCGCTTGTGAACGTGCTTGTCACGAGCCTTATCGTGGTGTGGAGGAGCTCCAATGGCCACTAAGGTCATGCGCCGTCAGGAGCTCAGCTTCTGGGACAATACCTATCTGCCCAGCGTCGGTCTCGGGCTTTGGATCACCTCTAAGCATTTTTTTGGAAATCTTTTCATCCACATGCTTCACACCGTGGGTCTTTTTAAAAGCGTCCGCGGCGGGGTGACCTACCAATACCCGGAAGAGCAGAGACCTCTTTCAAAGCGCACGCGCACGCGCCACCGCCTCACTCAAAGAGAAGACGGGTCGCCGCGATGCGTGGCCTGCATGATGTGCGAGACCGTTTGCCCCGCGCGCTGTATCAACATTGTCGCCAAAGAACACCCGGACCCTAACATCGAAAAAATGCCCGCCTCGTTTGACCTCGACCTCGGCATGTGCGTGTACTGCGGTTTTTGCGTGGAGGTGTGCCCGGAAGACGCCATTCGCATGGACACGCAGATACTCGACATCGCGGCCTATTCCCGCCAGGAAATGCAGTTGGATCTGGAAGAACTTTTGAACCCCCGCTCCAAAGCTCCCTATAAAAGGTAATTGTTTCTGACAGGCGAACGGGTCCTGCAGGCGGACAGCCCCATCGGTGCTCGCTAGCAATTCCCGCGCAGACGAACACTTTCGTCTGCGCGGCACTAGCTGCGCTGCCGATGGGGCGCCCCGATCCGCCGTCACCCGTTCGCTAGACCAAGTATACGTTTATATTGATCTAGCCGGCGGGTGGCGACGCGTTGTTCGAGAGCGACGCTGACGAAGCGAGCGCCACGGAACACCCGTTCTTAGCCCCGCGAGCTGAGTCAACGAGTCTGATTTTCCTCGGTGGGGAAAATCAGACGGTCGATCGAGAACAATGCGAGCCAGGCCCCGCCGGCCCTATGACAACTAGTTGAGGGGCCTCGAAACGGCTTATATTTCTTGAAAATGTAAAGAGTACTGGTATACTGAGATATTTGTCAAAACAAACAAAAAATGACCGAGGCCGGTCTAGTTTTTTAAGGAAATTAGAGTGAATCCAGCGAATCAAGCACCTGCCAAGCAAGGCCTTTACGACCCCGCTTTCGAAAAAGACAGCTGCGGAGTGGGTTTTGTCGTCCACGTGAAGGGCAAAAAGTCCCACTCGATCGTCGAACAGGCACTCACCGTCCTGCTCAACTTGCGCCATCGCGGCGCCTGCGGCTGCGAGGCCAACACCGGCGACGGCGCGGGCATCCTGCTTCAGCTTCCTCACACCTTTCTGAAAAAAGTCTGCGCCGAGGCCGGTGTCCGGCTGCCGGAGCCAGGCGACTACGGCGTCGGCATGGTGTATCTGCCGCCAGACAAAGCCGAGCGGCGCGCCTGCGAGAAGAAATTTGAGGAAATCATCCGGGAACAAGGGCAGGAATTCCTCGGCTGGCGCACGGTTCCAACCAATCATGAGTCCTTAGGCCCCACGGCGCGAGCCTCCGAGCCCGTCGTGCGCCAGGTATTCATCGGCCGTTCCACAAAAGTCCTCGCCGGAATGGATTTCGAGAGAAAACTTTATATCGTCCGCCGCTGCGCCGAGAATACGATCCGCTGTTCGGACATCCAGGGCGGAAAATACTTTTATATCTCCAGCCTTTCCTACAAAACCATCATTTACAAAGGCATGCTCATGTCCGAGCAGGTGCAGCCGTTCTTCCCCGATCTGAAAGACCCGTCCGTGGAATCGGCGCTCGCGCTCGTGCATTCACGCTTCAGCACCAACACTTTCCCGAGTTGGGAACGCGCGCATCCTTACCGCTATGCCGCGCACAACGGCGAGATCAACACGCTGCGTGGCAACGTGAACTGGATGCACGCGCGCCAGGCGCTGTGTGAATCCGAACTTTTCGGCAAGGAGATCAAAAAGGCGCTGCCCGTGATCTCCGAAGACGGCAGCGACTCGGCGATGTTCGACAACTGTCTCGAATTCCTCATCCTGTCCGGCCGCTCGCTGCCGCATGCCGTCATGATGATGATCCCCGAGCCGTGGTCGAACCATGAGAGCATGAGCGATGAAAAGAAGGCGTTCTATGAAGCGCACAGCTGTCTCATGGAGCCGTGGGACGGTCCCGCGTCCATCGCGTTCACCGACGGCATCCGCATCGGCGCCGTGCTCGACAGGAACGGTCTACGGCCTTCGCGGTATTATGTCACCAAAGACGATCTCGTCATCATGGCCTCCGAAGTGGGTGTCCTGGATGTGGCGCCCGAGCGCGTGCTTCAAAAAGGACGCCTGCAGCCGGGGCGCATGTTCCTCATTGACACCGAGCTCGGCCGCATCGTGTCCGACGAAGAGCTGAAACAGCAGATCGCCACCGAAAAACCTTATCGGCAGTGGCTGAAAGAGCATCTCATTCCGCTTGAAGAGCTCCCCGAAGCGCCGCATGTGCATGAACCGGACCACGCGACGGTGCTTTTGCGCCAACAGGCGTTCGGCTACACCTACGAAGACCTGCGCATTCTCATGGCGCCGATGGGCCAGCAGGGCGTCGAGGCCGTGGGGTCCATGGGCACGGACACGCCGCTGGCGGTTTTGTCCGACAAGCCGCAGCTTCTTTACAATTATTTCAAGCAGCTTTTTGCGCAGGTCACGAACCCGCCCATCGACTGCATCCGCGAAGAGATCGTGACCTCCACGGAAACGACCATCGGTTCCGAACGCAATCTCCTGAAGTTGGAGCCCGAGAGCTGCCGGCAGATCAAGCTGAAAAGCCCCATTCTCACGAACGAGGAGTTCGAAAAACTCCGGCACGTGAAAGCCAAGGGTTTCAAGTCCTGCACGCTGCCCATCCTTTATCAGGCGGCCGGCGGTAGCCGCGGACTCGAGGCCGCGATGGAAAAGCTTTTCAAGGGTGCCGACAAGGCGATCCAAGACGGCTGCAACATCCTCATCGTTTCCGACCGTGGCGTGGACCACGCCCATGCGGCGATTCCGGCACTTTTGGCGGTGTCAGGCCTGCATCATCATCTCATCCGAGAGGGGACGCGCACGCGCGTGGGCCTCATACTCGAGTCCGGCGAGCCGCGCGAAGTGCATCACTTCGCGCTTCTCATCGGATATGGGGTTGGTGCCATTAACCCGTATCTGGCCTTCGAGTCGCTCGATGACATGATCCGCCAGGGCATCCTGAAAAATATTGATCACAAGACGGCGGTCAAGAATTTCGCGAAGGCCGTCGCCAAAGGCGTCGTGAAAACGATGTCCAAAATGGGCATCTCGACGATCCAGAGCTATCGCGGCGCGCAGATATTCGAGGCCGTGGGTTTGAACCGGAAAATCGTGGACAAGTATTTCACCTGGACCGCTTCGCGCATCGAAGGTGTGGGCCTCGACACGCTCGCGCTCGAAGTCGAAAAACGGCATCGGCACGCCTTCCCGGACAGGAGCGTGAACGGTCTCACTCTCGATCCCGGTGGCCAGTACCAGTGGCGCAAGGATGGGGAATACCATCTTTTCAACCCCGAGACCGTGCACAAGCTGCAGCTTTCGACGCGCACGAAAAATTTCAAAGTATTTAAGGAGTATTCCGAGGCTGTGAACGAGCAGTCGAAGCATTACTGCACGCTGCGCGGGCTTTTGGATTTCAAGTTCGCCGCAAAGCCTATCCCCATCGACGAAGTGGAGCCCGTGTCCGCGATCGTGAAGCGTTTCAAATCGGGCGCCATGTCCTACGGTTCCATCAGCAAGGAAGCGCATGAGAGCCTCGCGATCGCCATGAACCGCCTCGGCGGTAAAAGCAACACCGGCGAAGGCGGCGAAGATCCTCTGCGCTACACGCCCGACGCGAACGGCGACTCGAGGAACAGCGCCATCAAGCAGGTGGCCTCCGGCCGCTTTGGCGTGACCAGTCTTTATCTCGTGAAGGCGCGCGAGCTGCAGATCAAGATGGCGCAGGGCGCCAAGCCCGGCGAAGGTGGCCAGCTGCCCGGCGGAAAAGTGTATCCCTGGATCGCGAAAGTCCGCTTGTCCACTCCGGGCGTGGGGCTTATTTCTCCTCCGCCTCATCATGATATTTACTCCATCGAGGACCTCGCCGAGCTCATTCACGATCTGAAAAATTCAAATCACCATGCGCGTATCAGTGTGAAACTCGTCGCCGAAGTCGGCGTGGGCACCATCGCGGCGGGCGTCGCCAAAGCGCATGCGGACGTGGTGCTGATCAGCGGGTACGACGGCGGCACCGGCGCGTCGCCTCTTTCCAGCATCAAGCATGCCGGCATCCCCTGGGAGCTCGGTCTGGCCGAGACGCATCAGACGCTGGTGCTGAACAATCTCCGAAGCCGTATCGCGGTCGAGACCGATGGTCAGCTGAAAACGGGACGCGACGTCGTCATCGCCGCCATGCTTGGCGCCGAAGAATTCGGATTCGCCACTTCTCCGCTTGTCGCGCTCGGCTGCATCATGATGCGCGTGTGCCATCTGAACACCTGCCCGGTGGGCGTCGCGACTCAGGACCCCGAGCTCAGGAAGAAATTCACTGGGGACCCCGCGCATGTCGTGAACTTCATGAATTTCATCGCCGAAGAGGTGCGTGAGCTCATGGCACAGCTTGGTTTCCGCACGCTGAATGAAATGATAGGCCGCACCGACAGACTGTTGGCTCATCAGGCCGTGGATCACTGGAAGACCAAAGGCCTTGATTTTTCAAGCATCCTTTATCAGCCCAAAGCGGGCCCGGAGGTCGGTCGTTACTGTCAGATCCCTCAGGACCACGGCCTCGACAAGGCGCTCGACAACACGACACTTTTAAAGCTTTGCGAACCGGCACTTGCCGGTGGCAAAGAGGTGCGCGCGTCTTTACCCATCAAAAATACGAACCGTGTCGTGGGCACCATTGTGGGCAGTGAGCTCACGCGCCGGCATGGGCCTGCCGGACTTCCGGACGATACCATTCATCTCAAATTCAACGGCTCCGCCGGCCAGAGCTTCGGCGCTTTTGTCCCGCATGGCATGACGCTTGAGCTCGAAGGCGACGCCAACGATTATGTCGGCAAAGGCCTGTCCGGCGGAAAAGTCATCGTGTATCCGGACAAAAAGGCTACTTTCAAGCCGGAAGAGAATATCCTCATCGGCAACGTCGCGTTTTACGGGGCTACCAGCGGCGAGGCGTATATCTACGGTATGGCGGGCGAGCGCTTCTGCGTCAGGAATAGCGGCGTGCACGCGGTGGTCGAAGCGGTGGGAGACCACGGCTGCGAGTACATGACCGGCGGCCGCGTCGTCGTGCTCGCTTCCACGGGCCGCAATTTCGCGGCGGGCATGTCCGGCGGCATCGCCTACATTCTCGATCCAACCGGTACTTTTCCCAATCACTGCAACAAACAGATGGTGGACCTTGAGCGTCTCGAAGCGCCGGAAGACATCGCGGAAGTGAAACGCATGATTGAGCGCCACGCGCAGTGGACGGGGAGTGCACGCGCGAAGCAAGTGTTAGATCTCTGGACCGACATGGTCCCAAAGTTCGTTCGCGTGATCCCGAAAGACTACAAGCGCGTGCTCCAGTCGCTCGAGCGCGTAAAAAGCACGGGTCTCAGTGGCGAAGAAGCCATCATGGCCGCGTTCGAAGAGAACGCGCGCGATCTTTCCCGCGTCGGGGGTAACTGATGGGCAGCCCCACCGGTTTCAAAGAGATACAGCGCGAGCTTCCGAGAGACCGCAAGCCCGCCGAGCGCGTCAAGGACTGGAATGAATTCCATGAGCACATGCCGGAACCGAAGCTCCAGGAACAGGGTGCCCGCTGTATGGACTGCGGCATCCCTTTCTGCCACACGGGCACGCTTTTGGCCGGCATGGCTGCCGGCTGTCCCGTCAACAATCTCATTCCTGAGTGGAACGACCTCGTGTACCGCGGTCTTTGGCGCGAGGCGCTGGAGCGGCTGCATAAAACCAATAATTTTCCCGAATTCACCGGCCGTGTGTGCCCGGCCCCCTGTGAAGGTTCCTGCGTGCTTGGCATTAGCGAGCCTGCTGTGACCATCAAGAACATTGAGTGCGCCATCATCGACAAAGGTTTCGAGGAAGGCTGGGTGACGCCGCATGTGCCGGAGAAGCGCACGGATAAAAAAGTCGCCGTCATTGGCTCAGGCCCCGCCGGTCTCGCTGCCGCGGCCCAGCTCAACCGCGCCGGCCACCTCGTCACGGTGTTTGAGCGCGCCGACCGTATCGGTGGCCTTCTCATGTATGGCATCCCCAATCCCAAGCTGGACAAAAACATAGTCCAGCGTCGCGTGGATCTTTTGACCAAAGAGGGGATAAAGTTCGTGACGAACACGGAGATCGGAAAGAACTATCCCGCCAAGAAACTCCTGAAAGAGTTCGATGCCGTGATCCTCTGCACCGGCGCCACGAAGCCGCGTGATCTGCCGATAGAGGGGCGCCCGCTGAAAGGCGTTCATTTTGCGATGGAGTTCTTGCACGAGAACACGAAAAGCTTGCTGGATAACCAGTACAACGGACGTTTCATCTCGGCCAAGGACAAAGATGTGATCGTCATCGGTGGCGGCGACACCGGTACCGACTGCGTGGGCACGGCGATGCGGCATGGCTGCAAAAGTCTCGTACAGCTCGAGATATTGCCGAAGCCGCCGCTCGAGCGAGCTTCCGATAATCCCTGGCCGCAGTGGCCGAAAGTGTATAAAATGGATTACGGCCAGGAAGAGGCGGCGGCGGTATTCGGAGCCGACCCGCGTAAATACCTCGTCACCGCGAAGAAGTTCAACGGCGATGATAACGGCCAGCTGAAATCCATGAATCTCGTGGGCATCGAGTGGCAGAAAGACGACAAAGGCCGCTTTATTCCGAAAGAGATCGCGGGCTCCGAAAAAACGCTGCCAGCGCAGCTCGTGCTTTTGGCCATGGGCTTCCTCGGTCCCGAAGAAGCGATCTTGAACGACCTCGGAGTGGAAAAAGACGAGCGTTCGAACGCGAAGGCCGAATATGGAAAATACGCCACAAACATCAAAGGCGTGTTTGCCGCCGGCGACGCCCGACGCGGCCAAAGCCTCATCGTCTGGGCCATCAACGAGGGCCGCGGCGCCGCGCGCGCGGCCGACGAGTTTCTCATGGGTAGCTCGGACTTACCCTAAAGGGAGGACGGTATGGTGAAAAGCATTTTGATCGCGGATGACGAACCGGGTCAGGTGGTCATGCTCGAGGCTTTTCTCAAGGAACGCGGCTACACGGTCTATCTCGCCTCGAACGGCGAAGATGCCTATTCCAAGGCGATGCTTCACCGGCCGGACCTCATCATTCTCGACATCATGATGCCGAAAATGGACGGAACCGAACTCGCGGTGAAGCTGAAAAACGACACGCGCACCCAGGACATCCCCGTTTTTTTCATGACCGGCGTGATCTCGCCCGAAGACCAGATCAAGGCGTCCGAAAATCCGAACGTGGTTTTTGCCAAGCCTATCCGTTTCAACGATCTTCTTGAAGCCATCCGAAAAGTCGAACATAGAATCTAGCCGCCTCGACGCGAAAATCCTGAATTTTATCCGAAAGCACTCCGACAGACCCTCCGGGGATGCGGACTTCGGCGCGTTGGCGCTCGACATCTTTCGCCATCAGTTTTCGACGAACGCGATCTACCGCCGGTTCTGTTTTCTTCAGAAAAAGACGCCTCAAAGCGTGACCCGATGGCGTGACATCCCCGCCATGCCGGCCGCCGGTTTCAAGGAGCTCGTGCTCACCTCGTTCCCGATGCGCTCGGCCGTGAAAGTGTTCAAAACAAGCGGCACCACGCAGGGCAGTACCGGCGCGCATTTCTTCGACACGCTGAAACTCTATGAGGCGGCCATTTTGCCGCCTTTCAAAAAATTCGTGATGCCGGAAGGCGGCGCGTTCTCCTTTTTTTTCCTCATGCCCTCGCCGAAGGAAGCGCCTCACTCTTCTCTGTCCCACATGATGGGCGTCCTGAACCGGCGCCTAGCGAAAGGAAAAGGGCGTTATTACGCGCGCGGAGGAAAAGTCCTGGAAAGCGCTCTTGCGCGTGACCTCGGAAAGGCACGCGGGAAAGTCCTGATTTTCTCGACGGCGTTCTCGCTTAAAATATTCCTCGATTGGCTGAAACAGCGCAAAAAATCCTTGAGCCTTTCTCCCGGCAGCCGGCTCATGGAGACGGGTGGTTTCAAGGGAAAGGTGAAGCAGGTCCCGAAAAAGTTCCTTTACGCGGAATGCCGGAAACGGCTTGGCATCGTCGAGCATCTCTGCGTCAGTGAGTATGGAATGACGGAACTCTCGAGCCAGTTCTACGACACGACGATAGCCGACCGCGCAAACGGCGTGAGGCGGAGACCCGTCAAAATAGGGCCCGCGTGGACGAGAACGCTTGTCATCGATCCTGAGACGGGAAAAGAAACGAAGCGTCTCGGTGTCTTGAGGCATTTTGATCTGGCCAATCGTGGATCCGTGCTTGCCGTGCAGACCGAGGACCTAGGCCGGCGCCGGGAACAGGGTTTTGACCTCATCGGACGCGCGCCAGGGGCCGATCTCCGCGGGTGTTCGCTGACCTACGAGGAATTTTTAAGCGCATGAACACTTTGGAAAGAAAACTCGAACGCCTTCTTGCCAACCGCTCGGCGCATCTCGAGCGGCGTCCCGTACGATCGATCGCGCGGTCGCTCGGGCGGCTTTCCGTTCGCTGGCTCGACAGGCGATACGCGTTCCGGAAAAAAGCGGTGAGGCGTCTCGGGGCATGCTCAGGCTATGACGAGAAAATGGCTGAGCGTCTTTTGGACTCGCTGTTTGGCGAACTCACCGAAAAAAAACTGCTTCAGCTTCTGCGTTCGGAATTTCGGGACTATCGCGTGCTGGATGATTTCAGGCGCGACCCGGTGACAGGCCAAAAATGGCACGCGCGCGGGCCGCGGCTCATCGCGCATGTTTTTTCGGGCAATGTCCCGAATCCGGCCGTGCAAAGCCTCGTGTTCGGCATGCTCTTGAAAAGCGCGAATATTGCGAAAGCCTCGAGTCGAGACGAGGGGATAGCGGACATTTATCTCGGATCGCTTAAAAGGTCCGATGCCAAGCTCGCGTCGACGAACCTCCTACTTCCGTCCGGCGACAAAGCGGGCCTGAGACAGGCGCTCTCATCCGCGGAACTTGTCGCGGCCTATGGCAGTGACGCGACGATGCAGGACATCCGTAAAAATCTAAACAGCCGACAGGCGTTTTTTCCGTACGGGCACCGAACGAGCTTCTCGATCTTTACGCGTGGCGTACTGACACGGAAGAACGCACCCGTCCTGGCTCGAAAGGCCGCGATGGATCTTTGGCTCACGGACCAGAAAGGTTGCCTGTCTCCGGCCGCACTTTTTGCGCAGAAAGGAGGCGCCGTTTCACCACAGGAATTTTCCGGCCTCGTCGCCAAGGCACTTTCGCGACATGCGCGGCCAAAACGCGCCTCACTGCCGGGGTCTCTGGTGTCGTGGCGCGCGGCCTACGGAGAAATTTTCCAGCGTCTGAAGCGGCGGCCCGCCCAGCTTTTCCGCGGGGCCGGGTGGAGCGTATTTTACGATGAAAAAATGGAATACCCGATAGAGGGAGAGGTGCTGGTGCGCGTGAAAGGTTTCGACGATGTTCGTGCCGTGCGAACGGCGCTTCGCCCTCTGCGTGGGTATTTTCAATGCGCCGCGCTCGAGGCCGGGGCCGGCGAAAAAAAGAACATCCTCCGGGTGCTGATGCCGCTCTCCATCCCGCGTCTCTGCCGCGCAGGCCGCATGCAGCTGCCACCGCTCACCTGGCATCATGACGGGAAGTCCAACCTCGCCTCGTGGGTGAGTTGGACAGACTTAGAAGAGAGATAAACCAGCGAAAAGCGTAAAGTGAAAAGCGAAAAACTGTGGGGCCACTTCGTGGCCTGAAATAAAAGTCGCGAAGCGACACCATAGTTTTTCGCTTTGCGCTTTTCATTTTTCGCTTATACTATTCGTGCAATGAAAAAGTATATCTGCATCCACGGTCATTTCTATCAGCCTCCGCGCGAGAACCCCTGGACGGGAGAGGTCGACACCGAGGAATCGGCCAAGCCGTTCCACGACTGGAACGAGCGCATCTCCAGCGAGTGCTATCAGGCTAACACGGCGGCGCCGCTACTCAATTCCAAAGGCGAAACCGTCGAGCGTGTGAACAATTTTCGCCATATCAATTTCGATATCGGTCCCACGCTTCTTTCCTGGATGAAGCGCAAGGAACCCGTGACTTATCAGGCCATCCTGGATGCCGACAGGCAAAGTGTCACCGAACACGGAGGCCATGGCAACGCGATGGCGCAGATCTACAACCACCTGATCATGCCGCTGGCCTCCAGGCGCGACAAGATCACGCAGGTGGTTTGGGGCATACGCGATTTCGAACACCACTATAAAAGAAAGCCGGAAGGCATGTGGCTTTCCGAGGCGGCGGTGGACAGAGAAACACTGGAGATCCTTTCCGAGCAGGGCATTCTTTTCACCGTGCTGGCGCCTCACCAGGTCACTCGCGTGCGCCGCATAGGTTTTGGCCGCCAATGGTCCTCCCCACATCACGAATCTATAGACGCGAAGAACGCGTACCGCATTCTTTTGCGCGGCGGCCGGCATTTTCACGTTTTCTTTTACGATGCTCCTATCTCGCGCGCCATCGCGTTCCAGGGACTTCTCAACAACGGCGACGTGTTCGTGCAAAAACTCATGGGTGCCTTCGGACACATCGAAGCGCCTCAGCTGGTTTCAACGGCGACCGACGGGGAAAGTTTCGGGCATCATCATCGTTTCGGAGAAATGGCAGTGGCCTACGCGGTCAGAAAAATTCAAACACAGCATTTGGCGGAAATGACCAATTATGCGGAATTTCTCGCGAACTTCAGCTCGCACTGGGAGGTGGATATTCAGCAGAATAGTTCCTGGAGCTGCGCGCACGGCGTCGAGCGCTGGCGGGCGGATTGCGGGTGCCGGTTGAACCACGAGGAAGGTTGGAATCAGAAATGGCGCACGGTTTTGCGCGAGGCGTTCGACTTTCTGAAAAACGAGGTGGACAAAACTTTCGAATCGCGCCTCAGTCCTTTCGTGAACGATCCCTGGCAGGCCAGGAACGATTACATTTCGGTACTGCTCGACAATTCCCCGGAAGAAAAAGCGCGTTTTATATCTAGAAATTGCCGGAAAAAGCCGAATGCCGATGAGCAAAGCCGTTTGTGGGACCTGCTCGAGGCGCAGCGTTTCGCGCTGTTCATGTACACAAGCTGCGGGTGGTTTTTCGACGATATCTCGGGCCTCGAGCCCGTGCAGCTCATGAAATTTGCCCTGCGCGCGATGGAGCTGGCCGCGCCGCATTCCGGAAAAGACCTCGAAGGGCCTTTTCTCAAGATCCTGGGTCAGGCAAAAAGCAACATCGCCTCCCAGGGCACGGGTGCGGATATTTTTAACCGTCTCGCCCGTCCTGCGCGCGACCTCAAATTATCTTTACAAAGCGGCCGCTGACATGGGGTTCAAATGCGGCATCGTCGGTTTGCCCAACGTAGGGAAGTCCACGATATTCAACGCGCTCACGCGCGGCTCGGCGCTTGCGGCCAATTATCCCTTCGCGACCATAGACCCGAATATCGGCATTGTGGCCGTCCCCGATGAGCGCCTTGCGGTGCTCACCGAGATCGTTCCCACGAAAAAGATAATCCCCACTGTCATCGAGGTCGTGGATATCGCCGGCATCGTGAAAGGCGCCAGTCAGGGAGAGGGTCTCGGCAATCAGTTCTTGAGCCACATCGCCGAAGTGGACGCGCTCATCGAGGTGGTACGCTGTTTTGAAGACAAGGACATCGTGCACGTGAGCGGCACGGTGGATCCTCTGCGCGACATCGAGGTCATTCAGACGGAGCTGCTCCTAAAAGACATCGAAGTGCTCGGCAAATACAAGACGCGATATGAAAAAGCGGCGAAAGCTGGCGACAAAAAAGCTCAGCAAACACTCGCCATTCTCGAGCGTTATGAAAAAAGCTTCAACCAGGGGGTCCCCGCCTCACGCGTGATCCTTTCACAGGAAGAAAGAGCGCTGATCCAAGAAACCCATTTTTTGACGGACAAACCTATCCTTTACGTGGCGAACGTTGCCGAGGGCGAACTCGCCGCGGCCGAGTCCCCGCACACGGCGGCCGTGAGACGCCATGCGGCCGAAGAAGGCTCGGCCATGATCAAGATCAGCGGCAAAGTGGAAGAGGATATCTCGCGGCTTGAGGCCGGCGAGCGCGAGGAATTTTTGAAAGCCATGAACCTGAAAGAATCCGGTCTCGACCAGATGGCGCGCGAAGGGCACAAGCTTCTCAAGCTTATCACTTTTTTCACCGTGGGGGAGACCGAGAACCGCGCCTGGACCGTGGAGGCCGACGCGACGGCCCCGCAGGCTGCGGGCAAGATCCACTCCGATTTCGAAAAAGGTTTCATCCGCGCGGAGGTCGTGTCGTACGAGGATTTTCTCCGCTACCGCGGTGAGCAAGGCGCCCGCGAAAAAGGCCGCTTTCGCCTCGAGGGCAAGGAATACATTGTCCAAGACGGTGATATTATGCACTTCCGGTTTAGCGTCTAGCTAATCCTAGGGCCAGCGGGCGTCTCGCATTGTTCTCGATCGACCGTCTGATTTTCCCCGCCGAGGAAAATCAGACTCGATGACTCGGCTCGCGGTGTTAGAAGAACCAGTGTTCCGTGGCGCTCGCCTCGTCAACGTCGCTCTCGAACAACGCGAGCCACC
>CAZTBX010000052.1:0-15327 GCA_964612035.1 uncultured Planctomycetia bacterium | reverse complement strand
TTTCTCTAAAGGGTATGGGGAGACGCTAAAAAAGCGCTGTGGGGTTTTAGCCGAATTGCTTTTTTGGCGAGGGGTATCCCCACCCTTTAGAGAAAGCTTCATGCGAGAAAAAGTGCATAGCGAGCCCCAGGGGTTGGCTGTCAGCGAGCGGAGAGCAAAGAGAGAAGGGGTGGAGGCTTAAGTTATAGAACACATGCGAGACAGCCGCTGGCCCTAATTTTTAATTCAGCGGATTTTCTGGAAGATTTTGTCGAAGGCTTGTGAGCAGAAGGTGATGTCTTTTTCGGAGATAACGAAGGGGGGTGTGATGGAGATCACGTTGTGTGACGGGCCGGAGAGAAGTACGATAATCCCATGGCGCAGCGCATCGGCCGCAAACGCCTTGGCTTTGGCGGTGGCCGGTAGGGTCTTGCGTCCGCGGGCGGCCGCTTCGGCAAGCTCTACCCCGATCATGAGACCGGCGCCGCGCACGTCCGCGATCAAAGGGTATTTTTCTTTCAGCTTCCAGAGTTCTTTGCGGAAAAGGTCTCCCATCGCTTTCGAGCGGTCCACCAAGCGTTTTTGCTCGATCTCGCGGATGACGGCGAGCGCCACGGCACATCCAAGCGGATTGCCGAGAAAAGTACTAGTGTGTATCGCCTCTCCGGTTGACTGGCCCCACGAATACATAACGCGCGTGGTGCCGACGCAGGCCGAAATGGGAAATCCTCCCCCCATCCCCTTTCCGACGCAAAGAAGATCGGGCACGATGGCGCTTTTGTCCATCGCAAACATGCTTCCCGTTCTCCCGAAACCCGTGAACACCTCATCCGCGATGAAAACGATCTTTTCATCGTCACAGAAGCCGCGCAGCGCTTTCAGAAAATCCTGCGGCGCCTGAACGATACCGCCGCGTCCCTGTATCGGTTCGATGATTATTGCGCCCACCGGCGCTTTGGAACGGCGTGCCTTTTTCACGAGAGATCCCACGGCTTTCATGGAGATCTGCGAGGCCTTGTTCCCGGAAACGCGCGTGTCGGGAAACGGCGCGCAGTAAGAAAATGCCCCGAGTTGTTTTAGGAACGGTTTTTTGAAATGCTCGCGCTGTGTCACGGCCAGCGCGCCGTAAGACAGACCGTGATACGCCCCCTCGAACGAAATGACGCCGGGTTTTTTCGTGTGCATGACGGCCGTTTTTAGCGCCGATTCCACGGCCTCGGAGCCCGTGGATGAAAAGATGCTCTGGTTCAGGTTGCCGGGCGTGATCTCGCTGAGTTTTTTCGCGAGTTCGATCTTCACTTCGTTCGGATGCACATCGCCCATGCCGTGCATCATGAGCTTTGCCTGGCGGCGGATGGCGGCATTCACGGCTTTCACCGAATGCCCGAGGCTGGAAACCGCAAAACAGCTCGTGAGATCCAGGAAACGGTTGCCATCGACGTCGGAGACATTGCACCCCGAGGCCCTTTTCAGAAAAACCGGGTACACATCTCCGATGAAGGTGATGCCGGGGGCCTCAAAGCGCTTCAGCGATTCTATGAGCTTCTGCGAACGAGGCCCGGGCAACATTTTCGTGCGGACCTTCGGCCTTCGGTTTTCGGGGATCTCGTTTTTTTTCTTAAAAGGGAAGGAAAGGAACTTGGGTTTACGGATAAATTTCAATGCTGAGCCTCGATGAATCGCTCCGCGTCGAGTGCGGCCATGCAGCCCGTGCCGGCCGCGGTCACGGCCTGACGGTATCGGTGGTCCTGCACGTCGCCGCAGGCAAAAACACCGGGCACCGAAGTGTGCGTGCCGTCGTGGACGACGACATAGCCTTTGGGATCGAGCGTGATCTGTCCCTTGAACATCTGCGAGTTCGGCGTATGCCCGATGGCCATGAACACACCGTCGGTTTTGAGCTCGCTTTTCTGCCCGCTTTTCAGGTTTTTCAAGATCACGGCCGTGACTTTTTTTTGTGAGGGGTCTTTGATATCCTCGACGACACTGTCCCAAATAAAAGATATCTTTTTATTGCTCGTGGCGCGGTCTTGCATGATCTTCGATGCGCGCAAGGCGTCACGCCGATGCACCATCGTGACTTTTGTCGCGAATTTTGTGAGAAAAGTCGCCTCTTCCACCGCCGAGTCGCCGCCGCCCACGACCACGACTTCTTTTCCTTTGAAGAAAAAACCGTCACAGGTGGCACAGGCCGAAACCCCGTAGCCCTGCAGAGCCTTTTCGGAAGGAATATTCAGCCAATTGGCGGCAGCGCCCGTGGAAATGATCACCGTTTTAGAAAGGTAATTTTTACCGCCGGCTGTCACGGTGAAAGGACGCTTCGAAAGATCCAGGGAGGTTACGTCCTCCTGCACGAGATCGGTGCCAAAGCGCGCCGCCTGTTTCCTGAAAAGCTCCATCATTTCGGGGCCCTGGACGCCTTCTGGAAAACCGGGATAATTCTCGACCTCGGTGGTCAGCATGAGCTGGCCGCCGGGCTGGCCGCCCATCACAAGGCCTTCAAAAAGAAGCGGTTTCAGATTCGCGCGCGCGGCGTAGATCGCGGCCGTGAACCCGGCAGGACCTGAACCGATAATGATGGTGTTTCGAACGTCGCTCATAGCTCCCTCAAATCAAAAAACCCATGTCGCGACATGGCTTTTTTAAAACTCGAATGGATCTCGGCCTTCGCGTGTCAGGATCCGTCGCTTCCGATGGCTTCGACGGGGCAGCCTTCCTTGGCTTCCTTGCACAACGCTTCTTCGTCCGGCGTCTCCGGCTGCTTTTTCACAAAAGAATAGCCGCCGCTCTGGTTCCTGTCAAAATTGTTCGGTGCGGTCTGGCGGCACAGGTCGCAGTCGATGCACTGCGTGTCCACGTAGAACGCGCCGCCCGAATTGTCCGCGTATTTGTTTGCTTTATCCGCCATTTACTTTTCCTTAGAACGCGTAGAGTAACAAGAAAATCCCGCTCTTGTCAATGAACCACGCGAGAAAAATTAACGCCGAGAGTAACCTTTCAAGAATTCTACGAAAAGCCTCACGCCGACACCGGTGGCGCCGATCGGAGAAAGGGCTTTCGGGCCGCCTTCATTCCAGGCCGTGCCGGCGATGTCGAGATGCGCCCACGGCTTGCCGTCCGTGAACTCGCGCAGGAACATGCCGGCTGTGATGGTGCCGGCGCTCTTCTTGCTGATGTTCTGGATGTCGGCGTAAGTGGCCTTGATAAGGTCCAGGTATTCTTCCCAGAGAGGCAGTTCCCAACAGCGCTCGCCGGTCTTTTCTCCCGCCTCCTTCAGGCGCTTCACGAGATCGGTGTCCGTTCCCATGAGACCGGTGGCGAGATCCGCGAATGTCGCGGCGCAAGAGCCAGTGAGCGTCGCGATGTCCACCACGGCGCGCGGCTTGAAGCGCTGGGCATAAGCCAGCGCGTCGGCGAGGATCAGGCGCCCTTCGGCGTCGGTGTTCAGTACTTCCACGGTCTTTCCGTTCAAACAGCGGATAATGTCGCCGGGCCTCTGCGCCCTGGAACCCGGCATGTTCTCGCAGACGGGCGTGATGCCGATGACGCGCACCGGGAGTTTCAGATTGGCGACTACTTTCATGGCACCGATCACGGCCGCGGCGCCGCACATGTCGAATTTCATCTTGTCCATGTCGTTCGACGGCTTGATGGAGATGCCGCCGGTGTCAAAAGTGATGCCTTTCCCGACCAGCACCACGGGCGCGCCGGTCTTCACTTTATTCTCCAGGATGATGAGCTGCGGTGGGTACACGCTGCCCTGCGACACGCCGAGCAGACCGCCCATTTTCAGCGCCTCGATCTCTTTTTTCCCGAGCACGCGGCAACGGAGGCCGTTCTTCGCGGCCATTTCTTTCGCGGACTGCGCGAGCTTCACCGGCGTCATGATATTCGCCGGTTCGTTGGCGAGATCGCGCGTGAAGAGTACACCTTCGGAAATGATCTCGGCCTCCGCGACGGCCTTTTGGACTTTGTCGCCTTTTGCGATCAGCAAAAAAGTGTCTAGGTCGCGCGAGGGTGACGGAGAAGACTTGTATTTTTCAAAACGGTAATCGGAAAGCCTGGCCCCTTCAACCAGGGCGCCGGCAGTTTCTTCGGCGGAAAAAACACCGCGGAAACTCTCAAGGCGAACGGCCGCGGATGCGACGCGCAGGGACTTCGCCTGTCCAAGCAGTTTGGCGGCGGCGCGGCGAGTTTTTTCGAGCGTATGTTTCGACTTTTTTCCGAGCCCCACGAAAAACGTGGAGCCGATGAGCAGCGTTTCGCTGTCCTTGCCGGAAAACCGCTTGCCGGCGGATGCCGGGATCTTGTCCTCTTCAAAAAATCCGACTCCGGAGAGAGGGGCGTCCTTCGGGGCATCGCTGGATACGAGAATCTTCATCGGCATCTCCTACTTTTTCCCACTGAGCTCGATACGGACCTTGAGCAGACCGTTCTTCGAGCTGGGCATACTGCTGACCAGCGAAAGCGCACGCTCGCGCGAGATCGCTTCGGGGAACTCGAGCTTGATCGAGAGCTCGTGCGTGATCCTGACACCGCTTCTTTTCATGTCCATCAGCGTTTTCGCGAACTCTTTGGCGCCTTCGAGCGACTCGCCGCTGAGCCGTAGCTCCAGGCTGCGGATGCCGCGCGTCGCCTCCAGCCTCCCGGCCATGTCCTGCCGAAGCTCTGAAGGCAGGTGAAAACTTTCCGTTTCAAAAAAATCCGTCATAACTCTCCTAGGAAATGAAAAATGATTATAGTATAGATCCGCCGCCTAAACAACCCTCAGGATTGCACGACAAGAAGCGGCGTCATCTCCGTGACATCTTTATAGCCCAGCTTTTTTAGAAAATTCTGTATCAGCTCTTCCTCGATCTGACTGCAATGCTCATGTTCCATGGTCTCGCAGGGGATCTGTCCTCCGGCGATCATGCCGTGTCCGCCGGCCGTCCCCTTTTTGCCGATGAGGCGTCGCAGGAAATTACCGGCATCGCCTTTCCGGTTCGTGGTGCGTATGGACACGACGATACGGTCGAGGTGCCGTCCCACGCAGATCGACCAGTTGATGCGTTCACAGCGCAGCATCGAGTCGGCGATGAGGGGCACGAAATCGGGATTGCTCACCTCGCCCAGCGTCGTGGCGATGGCGTTCTTGTAAACGCGCGTCTGATGCAGGGCGTGGCTCAAGGTAATGAAATAATCCCTTGGCAGCCTCGGATGTTCGATGCTCGCGAGAAGTTTTTTATTGCTCTTCGGGAAAAGCTCAAGGTAAGCAAGGATGTCCGCCTCGCGCGCCTCGCGCCCGAGGTCCTGCGTCTCGGAACTGATGCCGTACGAAAGCGCCGTCGCCAGACCCGACGGGATCTCGAGCCCGCTCGCGACGAGGTATTCGGTTAGCATCGTCGCCGTCGCGCCGTAATCCGTGCGCACGTCGATGAAATCGGCCTTTGTCGTTTTCCGGAGTGGGTGATGGTCGATGATGATGAGAGGCTTCCGGTTCTTCGGGAAAGAATTGTTGCCGGTCTTCGGCTGCATGTCGACGAGAGCAAAATCCACGCCGGGCCTGAAGTCCGCGTCGCTGAGTGGGCTGATGCGCAGACCGAGCACACGGATCATCGCGCGGTTCTCGGCGCGTCCCACGATGCCGCCGTATTTCACGCCGGAAGGGATCTTGAACTTGTTCTTCACGATGTGGCTGAGCGCCACAGCGCTCGACACCGAGTCCGGATCAGGGTTGTCGTGCGTGAGAACGAAGAGGCGCTTGGTATTTTTCAGCACTTCTTCCATCTTCCGGAGATTTTGCTGGATCTCCTCAGTGTTTTTTAACATCGGGAATTAATAACGGGGACAGCTGGGGTCGACTTCCTGAGACCAGGCGTCGATGCCTCCGGCGAGGTTTTTCACCTTGCGGAAACCCATCTTCTGCAGAAGGTCCACGGCCTTGGCGCTGCGGCCGCCAAAATGGCAGTGCACGATGATGTCGTCGGCCGTATCCAGTTCGTTCGCGTGCTCGGCGATATTGCCGAGCGGGATGAGCTTGGCGCCCGGGATCTGGTTGATCTGATATTCGGACGGCTCGCGCACGTCGATGAGCGTGAATTTTTCCTTGCGGTCCATTTTCTGCTTCAGCTCGCGCACCGAAATTTCCTGTACCCCCATGGCCGCTCCATTCTCTTTCGCTTCGTCCCCTCGGCGCAGTCCGCAGAACGCCTCGTAGTCGATCAGCTCCGTGATGGTCGGCTTGTCGCTGCACACCGGGCACTTCGGGTTCTTTCTGAATTTCACTTCGCGGAAATTCATGCTGAGCGCGTCGTACAGCATGAGGCGTCCAATGAGAGGCGTGCCTTTGCCGATGATAAGCTTGACGGTCTCCGTCGCCTGGATCACCCCGATCACTCCCGGAAGAATGCCGAGCACGCCTCCTTCGGCGCAACTTGGCACCATGCCCGGCGGAGGAGGCTCGGCAAAAAGGCAACGGTAGCAGGGGCCTTTCCCGGGATAAAACACCGTGGCCTGTCCTTCAAAACGAAAAATACTCCCGTAAACGAACGGTTTTTTCGTGAACACGCAGGCGTCGTTCACGAGATAGCGCGTCTGGAAATTGTCCGTTCCGTCGACGATGATGTCATAGTCCTTGATGAGCTTCATGATATTGTCTCTGGTGAGCATCTCATTGTAGGTCTTGACGACCACGTTGGGATTCACTTCCTCGAGCCTTTTTTTCGCGGACTCCACTTTGGGCGTGTTGACACTGCTGGTGCTATGAATGATCTGGCGCTGGAGATTGGAAAAATCCACCACGTCGAAGTCGATGAGGCCCAGCGTGCCCACCCCTGCGGCTGCCAGGTACAAGGCCACCGGCGAACCAAGGCCTCCGGACCCTATCAGGAAGACTTTGGCCGCTTTCAGCTTCTCCTGCCCCTCAACCCCCACTTCGGGCATGATGAGATGGCGGCTGTATCTTAAGATCTCGTCCTGCGTTAACGGCATTGGGAACTCCTAAAGGTGAGAAGCTATTTTACCATAACGCTTAAACTGGCGCACGACTTCATCGATTTCGCTTTTTGTGGTGAATCGGCCTAGACCAAAGCGGATGGACGAGCGTCTTAAATCGTCTCTAACTCCCATAGCCTTAAGGACATACGAAGGTTCTATGCTCGTGGCCGTGCAGGCCGAACCTGAGGAAACGGCAACATGCGGCATGCGCTTCATAAGCTCTTTGGCCTCGAGGCCAGGGAAGCTTAAGTTGAGGTTATGGGGCAGTCTCTGCTTCCGGCTGCCATTGAGCACGGCGCCGGGAAAGCTCACGCGTATACCCTTTTCAAGCCTGTCCCGCAGTGCCGCGACTCTCTGGGCTTCTTTTTTCATTTCCAGGCGCGACAAACGGCAGGCTTCCGCAAAACCGATAATGCCGGGGACGTTCAGGGTACCGGACCTCAGCCCTCTCTCCTGCCCTCCGCCATCGACCTGAGGCACCAGCAACACGCCCGGTTCACTTTTTTTGACGAAAAGCGCGCCCACCCCTTTGGGCCCGTACATCTTGTGCGCCGAAAAAGAAAGAAAATGCACACCCATTTTTTTCACGTCGATGGGCACCTTGCCTGCGCCTTGAGCCGCGTCGCAGTGGAAGAGAATGCCTTTCGCCTGAGCCAAACGCCCGATGGCCTCCACGGGCTGTATCATCCCCACTTCGTTGCTCGCAAGCATCACCGAGATCAATATCGTTTTTGGCGTGATGAGCCTCTCCAGCGCCTCGATATCCACACGGCCGTCGGAAAAAACGGGCGCAAGCGTCACGCGGAAACCTTCCGTTTCAAGCCGTTTGCAGACGTCGAGCACGGATTTGTGCTCGACCGAAGAAACAACGAGGTGATCGCCTTTTTCACGGCGAGCGGCGGCCGCCCCCTTCAAAGCGAGGTTGTTAGATTCCGTGGCGCCGCTCGTGAACACGATCTCACGCGTATCGGCTCCGATGAGGCGCGCCACTTCTTCACGCGCATGCTGCACGGCCGTCTCCGCCTCGCGGCCGAACGCATGCGTGAGGCTGGCGGGGTTGCCGAAGCGCTTCGTGAAATAAGGCTGCATGGCTTTCAGCGCGCGCGGGTCCATCGGCGTGGTGGCGTGGTGATCGAGGTAGATCATTTCTGCTCTAGGAGGGCGACAACGGACGTGATGCGCTGTCGTGCAGAACTCTTTGAGCGTCGGAAAATATTACTCCCAGATTTCTTCTTCCGACACGACGTTGCCGTCGGAATCGTATTTCCGGATGATCTTCTTTTTCGGCTGGTTGGACGAATAAGCGCTCTGTTGATACGTCGGAGCCGGCTGCGAGTAGTACACGGGCTGTTGCTGTGGCTGTGGGCTGCTCATAAGCGAGTCAAGCAGCGCGCCGCCGATGACGTTCGTGCCCGCGCCGATCAAAGCACCTTTTCCGGCACTGCCGCCGGAAGCGCTGGCCGAGATGGCGCCGACGCCTGCACCGAGAAGGCCCTGCTTGATGATCTTTTTATTCGGGTCCTCCTGAGGCGGATAATACGCGGGGGCCTGCTGGACATACATGGGCTGCTGTTCGACGCGATACGTCGGCTGAGGCTGAGACTGCACGGGATAGGACTGTTGCTGAACATAGGTAGGCGTCGGAGCGCTTTGCGCGTACACCACCTGCTGTCTGGGCTGTTGCTGCGCCGGAGGAGCGGTCAGCGTGTCGAGCAAAGCACCTCCGATGACGTTGGTGCCGGCACCGATGAGGGCGCCTTTTCCGGCGCTGCCACCGGAAGCACCGGCCGAAACGGCCCCGACTCCGGCACCGAGAAGACCTTGTTTCAGGATCTTTTTATTGGGATCTTCCTGGCCCGAGTAGTCCTGACCTCCGGCATTGGAAATAGTGCATGAAAAAGCGACAGTCAGGATGGTGGCGAGAAGCGAAAAATATTTAGAGGCTTTCATTCGGATCATTCTCCTTTGAGTGATTACTACCAAAAACAAGTAGAATTATATCATATCCCGGCGCAGCGGTGTCAAATCAGGCGCTGATAAGCCTCCATGGGCAGCTTCCAAACAGGCACGCCACAGAACCTGTCCCCTTCGGGGCATATGGGCCTGGTGCCCGCAATATTGCGCAGGCCGCAGGGGGGCAAAAGGTATTTCCCCAAGGCCGGAAACACGCGATTCACCTGCATCACCTCGTCGCGGCACATGTTCCAGATCTCTTCCTGGGCCGTGTAGCAGAGACGCTTCGTCCACTTGTGATGGTGGTTCAAAAGATCGCCCGATTCCATGAAACGGATGGGAAACGCGTTCGGCAGAAGGTACATGACGAATTCCTCTTTCACGCCCAAATTGAGAAGGGCCGTCATGCTGTCCCACACCGAATCCATGACCTTCCTGTAAAAATCCGTCGCCTCCGGTGACACCGCGATCAATGCCGGCGTGATGAAATCCGGTCGGCCCGGGACGAATTGCCTGTGAAGCACCGGCCTCGAGGCCGGCGTCATGCGATGGCGCTGGTCCTGCGAATCCGCCGTGTGGCTTATTTTCTTATGAAAAGTGAAATGCGGGTGAACCATGGTGCGCGAGAGCTTTCCGAGCGTGGTGAGATTCAGCGCCTCGCCGAAATAGGAATTCTTTGAGGGATTCATCACGAGGTCTATCGCGTCCGCGTCCGAAAGCTCGCCTGCGGCCAGGCCCAGCACGGCGCGCACGGCGTCGGCCATGCTCTTTTCGCCGTTCACCTTGTGGTCCACGAGCTTCGAGGTCAGGTCTCCCAGCTCCGCGTCAAATTCGCGGATGAACGCCTCGCGGCTTGGAATGTCGCCGCTCATGGAGCGCGATTCGAAAAACTCGTACTCCGGCGTTTTTTCTAGCGGGATGCCGTCCTCGATGTTCCGGAAAAAAAGCGGGTCCACTGCGCTCACCGCCTCCGTCATTTTGCGGATGACGATCTTCTGCTCTTCGGGCGTGTCGAACTGGTCGGCGAGTTTATTGTAGCGGTGAAGGGTGAGACCGCTGATCGTGTGATAGAGATGCGCGTGCGTAGCCACCGGGAGGATATAACGCGCGACTTCCTGGCCGCGTTTCTTGAGAGCGCTTTTCCACTTTTTGAGTTCCGGGTCGCGGTTCGGGAATATCTTTCCGTACTGACCGCGGATCACCGGCTCGAGCATGTCCATGAGCCGGCGATACGCCTGCATCTGCAGCCGCACGGCGGCGAGATAGATCTCGAGCGCCTTGTCATCCAGCGGCGGCACGGCGAAGTTCTCCGGTGCCACTTCCACATAACGTTGGCTCACCTGTTCGCTATTATAAAAAGGGTGGCTGTGGAGAAAAGACCAGATAAACTGGCGTGAAACCTTGTCGAGGATGAACTGGAAAGTCGAATGTTGTATCGTCGTGTGATGGCCGGCCTTGTAAATGCTCTCGGCGATCTCATCGCGCTTCTGGCGCGACTGTTCGTCCTTGTGCACCTCCTCGGAGGTGATGACACGCGGAGAGTAGCAGGTGCGCGCGGTGGCGACGGCGTTGTCGAAGGGGTCCCGAAAGTAGTTTTCGAGCTTGACGACGGGCTCTGGGGAAAAAGTTAGGCTGCGCACTCGCCTTTGCCCACTTCCACTTTGAACGCCTTGCCGGGATCGCCGAGATCTTCATACAAAAGCGGCGCTTCTTCGAAAGCGGGCACTGCCGTGAAAGGGGCTACGATGTCTTTCAGCCGCTGGACCCCCGCGCGCTCGGCCCATTGCAGGAAATTTTCGCTCGGCTGTTTTTCTTTTTTGAAAGCTTCCAGAATGGCTTTGGTCGCTTCGGGCGTGCGACGGGCCGGGATATTGGCCACGCGCTTGCCGAACACGGCCACGCCGTTCACGGCGGTGTAGCCGCCGATCATGAGCTGATAATGCGGCACCGCGCGGCCGTTCAGGTTCTTGGACGTGCCGTGAAAACCGATGTTTGCGATATGATGCTGGCCGCAGGAATTCGTGCAGCCGGATATTTTGATCGTCACGTCCTTGAACGCGGCATCGTTGCCATAGCCGTTCTCAAAGATTTTCCCCATCTCGAACGCGAGGCCCTTGGAATGCGTGATGGCGATCTGGCAGGTGTCGGCACCGGGGCAGCGCGTGATGTCCGTCACCGTCTGCGCACCGCTCAACGCGAGGCCGGCGCTCGAAAGCTGCGCGTAAAGCGCTTTCAGCGACGCGGCGGGGATCCAGTGCAGCGCGATGTTCTGGGAGATCGTGGTGCGAAGACGCCCCGCGCAGAACGCGCGCGAGATCTTGGCGAGCTTTCTCATTTCGTCGGGGTTGATGTCGCCAAGCGGGCAGCGGACATTCACCGCGTAATAGCCTTTTTGCTTCTGTTCAAAAGTGTTCGTCTTTTTCCATTCTTCAAAGCCCGGTAACACGGCCGGCGCCTCGGTGGGAGCCGGCTGTTTCAGGACAGGCGCTTTGTATTCGGCTGGGTTCAATTTCCAGAACGACTCTTTGCCAGACCCCGTCGCGAGTACCTGTTTTCTTTCGTCGAGAAACTCTTTTCTAAAAGTCTCTATGCCCCATTTGGCGACGAGGTATTTGATGCGGGCGCGGTTCTTGTCCTTGCGCTCGCCGTTCCTGTCAAAAAGGCGTATCACGGCCTCGGCGGTGGGGAGATACAGATCGATGGGAGTGAATTCCTCCAAGAGCTGCGCGGGGAACGGCTGACTGCCGAGACCGCCGCCGACATAAGTGGCAAACCCTTTTACTTCTTTCCCACCCTCGACACGCTTTTGGGCGACAAAACCGAGATCATGGATGCCGACCTTGGCCCAGTCTTCTTCGGGGCTGCCTTCGAAAGCGATCTTGAACTTGCGCGGGAGATTTTGGCATACCGGGTTGCGCAGGAAATAGAGGCTGAGAAGATCGGCGTAGGGATTCACGTCGAAAATTTCTTTCGGGGACACGCCCGCATAATGAGAAGCCGTTACGTTACGCACAGTGTTGCCGCAGGCCTCGCGCGTCGTGAGACCCGTCTCGGCCAAAAGCCTTAGGATAGCCGGAACGTCGGTGCGTTTGATCTCGTGCAGCTGAATGGCCTGGCGCGTGGTGACATGGGCGAGCTTGTTAGGGGCGTATTTTTCGACGATGTCGGCCAGGCGCTCGAGCTGCAACGCGTTCATGTTGCCGAAGCGTATCTTGATGCGGATCATGTGCCTGTCCATGGCCCCGCGGATGCCGTACACGCCGTTCTCGAGGCGGAATTTGCGGAAATAGTCCTGGTCCGTCTCCCCTTTTTCAAGGAGGGCGGCCTCTTTCTCGAAACGCTGGATCTCGGCTTCCTGTTCAGGCGAGAGCTGTTTGATCAGCTGTTCTTCGTAGATGTCGTATAGGTTCTGCATTTGGAGGCCTATGCTAACCGAAAAGCAGGCTTAAAGTCAAGTGTTTTTGTATGCTTAAAACATTAAAAACAATATTATATATAACTATTTTACTATACTACTAACCCTTGGAGTTGGCGAAACACGCGGCCGAAAGAAGCAATAAAAGCGACCCTACGATGAGACTCCCGATCAGGGTGAGCTCAAAACCGCCGACCTTGAATTCCCATCCCTTGAAATAACGGAGCACGTGGAATGACCCGCCGATAGCGAACAGCAGACCTGACAAACGCAAGAGATTGCCGCCGTTTTTCCCGCCGCCTTTTGCCATGAGCGCATTATATCATAAGGAGTTTTAGGTCCATAATTAACAGCCAGCGGGGCCTGGCTCGCATTGTTCTCGATCGACCGTCTGATTTTCCCCGCCGAGGAAAATCAGACTCGATGACTCGGCTCGCGGTGTTAGAAGAACCAGTGTTCCATGGCGCTCGCCTCGTCAACGTCGCTCTCGAACAACGCGAGCCACCCGCTGGCTAGATTATAATTAAAGCCGTCCCACCCCCTCTCTCCTTTGCGATTTGCATCTTTTTCGAGCAAGCTTATGAAGCCACGAGCTAAATGGCAGGGGAGACGCCAAAAAAGCGCTGCGGGTCTTTGGCCTATTGCTTTTTTGGCGAGGGGCATCCCCGCCATTTAGCGAGGGCTTCATGCGAGAAAAAGTGCCTAGCGAGCCGCAGGTTCTTTGAATTCAGCGAGCGGAGAGCAAAGAGAGAAGGGGTGGGACGCTATTTTAACTCGCCGAGTAAGCGAGACACCGCATCGGCAAAAAGAGGCTCGGGGAGAAGCAGGCTCGCTACAAGATAAGTCCCCTCTTCGAAATCGAAGAAATAGCCCGGGTGTACTAAAAGATCTTGCTTTTCAAGCAGTCTGAGAGCCAGCGCCTCATCGTCGAGCTCGGAGGCGACTTCGAGCACCGCGTACCAGCCGCCGGCGGCCTCGAGCACTCGTGCACTTTTTGAGGAGGCGAACGCCAGCTCCAGAGCTTGGCGATTCTTTTTCACGCGCTCGAGTATCTCGCCGGAGATCTCGCGCCGCTTCTCCATCCAGGCCGGCAGCGCCCTCTGGCTCGGGGTATTCGCCGAAAGATAAGTGTCCGCGATGATCTCAAGGCGGCGCTGGGCCTCACGGGTGAAATCTGCGGGGCCGTTCACGATTATCCATGACAGTTTCATCTGCGGCAGACCGAGTATCTTTGACACACCGCTCAGGCAAAAAGAAGGGATGTCGCTTCGACCGGCGAAAGTCTTTTGTTCCCCCGACCAGGCGAAATCGAGGAACACTTCATCGGCGATAAGCGTCGTGCCGCCCGAGGCGCATGCCTGATGGAAAAGAGCGGCTTCTGCTTCGCTAGAAAAATTTCCCGTAGGGTTGTTCGGGTTCACGCAAAGCAAGACCTTCGGCTTTTCCTTTTTTAGCAGTGCCCGCAAAAACGCCTCGTTAATCTGCCATCCATGCGAGTATTTCAGACGGTAATGACAAAGCTTCAGGCCTTCGAGGTCCGCCAGATACGAAAAAAGAGGGTAGCTTGGCGCCGGTGCCGCGATGCCGTCGCCCGCGTCGGCGAGAAGACGGAACAAAAACCCGTACGCCTCGCTGGTGCTGGCCGTGAGAAACACCTGCTCCGGGTGCACGACGGCCCCATGCTCCGCGTAATAACGGCACACGGCTTCACGCGCAGAAATGTCTCCGCGTGGATCTGGTGCATACGAAAGATTTCCGGGATCGGAGAAAGGTTTCAGGATATCAAGACTTGGATAGCGGAAAGCGCATCGGGTGGGATTCGATTCGGTGCCGTCGATGAAATGCGCGGAACTTGAACGCTTTTTTCGAGCGGCCTCGGTGAGCGGATTTTCGCCGGACGGCCATCCGGTTTTTTTCGAAAATCTCAAAGCTTCCGCCTTATTTTTTTTGGATGCTTCCTTCGGCGACTTTGACGGTAGCGCGCGAGCCGTCATTCCAGGGCCAGATCAGGGCGCAGCTCGAAAGGGCGCCGGCCTCCTTATAATACAGCGTCTGGTGCTTTTGAATGCCGCCGAAGTCCTCAGTTTTCAGGTCCATCTCACGCGTTGGTTTTACGCCCGGGGGCTTGAACGGTACGCCGAAATAACGCTCAAGCGCCGGCAAAAGACCACCGAGATGGTGGTAGCTGATGACGAACTCGAAATAACCCTCATCCTCTTTTCTCTTTTCGTCGAACGGGATCCTTTTCAGGTCTTTGACGAGGTCCGGGAAAGTCACGGGGCCTTTTGTTCCGAGGCGCCAGAAAAACGCAGCCAAGTTTTTTCCGAGAAGAGGCGCTGGATAAAAAGAAGGCAGATTATCACGTAAGAAAGCGCTACCGCTAGCACCAAGAGTATCTTCGCGCGTGGCGACCAGGGGGCCAGCGCGATAAGGGCGATCGGCGTGACGATGAGCGTGATGGAAAGCATCATCAGGCAGAGGATGACGAGGAAAAGGAACAAGCTGTGTTTGCGGACCACTTTGATCGTCTGAGCATAGGTCGCGTTAGCGGCGAATTTGGCGAGTTCAAGGGTCTTTCGCTGATACTGGTTCAGGAGCCCGGTGGTGACATCGAGGAGAAGGTCGGTGATCTTTTTGATCATCCGATTTTATTTCTCTTTTTGCGACGAACCAAGCAGATACCCTACGATGAGCGCCGCGGCGGCCACGCCGAGCACATACGGCCAGGGATTTTTCTTCACCGCCGCGTCAACTTCCGAGGCCGCTTCTTCGAGCCGCCGGCGACCTTCCTCGAGCACTTGATCGGCGACCTTCTCGCCAGCTGTCTCTTGCAACACTTCGCGAATGTCATCGTATTTTGAGCGGAGCAGGTTTTGCAACTCCTCTTTCTTTTCCTTGGCAGCCTGATTCAAAAGATGAAAAGCGTCTTCGATTTTTTTGTGACCGTTGTGCTCCATATTGATCAACCCTCTAGAGTTACGATATGCGAGTGACTAAAAAAT
>CAZTBX010000051.1:0-7265 GCA_964612035.1 uncultured Planctomycetia bacterium | reverse complement strand
CTCCGCTGGACTCGATGATAGATAGGTCGTATTTATAGATCAATAGGCTGTCCGCTTCATCGATGAGAAGATACGCGGGGCCGCGCTGCAGGAGATGGCGCTGGCTAGGATCCGCACCAAGACGCTCGTGCATGTATTCATGCGCAAAAATATCCAGCTCGGCGTAGATCACTTCCGCTTCTGAATAAAGTTGCGCGACTTCTACTGTTGAGCTTGTGACAGTCCCCGTGGTTTCATCGTAGGCGTAAAGCTTGCCAATATCTTTGCCTTCTTCGTCCTTTACGATATAGCCGACTTTTTGTAAACCCAAAGCGCCCAGGAGCATTGCGGCCTGTCTGGAATCTTCTTCAAGTTTGGCCAGTGGCACGGCGACAAGCACCGGTTTTTTCGTAGCGTTCTTTCGCTCCATGACCCATCGGAGAAATGCCGCGCCGTGAAGGGTGACGGTTTTCCCGACGCCGGTGTGAAGCTTGAGCATTTTACCGTCCGCAAGAACCTCCACACCTTGGACTTGCGCATCCTTCAATTGATACTTATTCACGAGAACAACAGCCAGTTTAAACAGCGCGACCAGCTCTTTTGTGGAAACGGTTTCACCAGTGGCTATCTTGGCTTCTATCCTCGCCTGGAGCTTGTCTTTCCTTCTTTTCAGGTTCGCCAGATAGTCCTTGAGTGCCTTTTGGGGGTCGGCACTCCCAGCCAGCTTCATCGTGTAGGTATTGATCGGAGCGCCGGCGTTCTTCAAGAGTCCAAGGCGTTTTTCCAGCGTCGCGGCCGTGTACTTCGAGAATGCTTCGTCATACTTTTCATCGGCCTTGAATTTTCTGAGTATCATGTGTTTTTCGTCAAGCTTTTGCACGCCGCCCGTCACAGGCGGAGCCAGCCGAGCTCCATCTTGCTTGAGCGCAGGTCCCTGCCCGTCCGGCAGGCGGGCGCCTCTGGAGGACCGCGCGCCAGACAAATTCAGGATCTTCGCTTTTTCGCCGACCTGATTTTTGACCGTGGTTACCCGCGCAACGGCCAAAGACCGGCTGTAACGCTTCAAATGAGACGCTGCACGCGATGCCGCCGAAAATGACTTCTTGAGCTCCCACAGATAGGCCCGGTCGATCTCGGTCTTGTTGCGAACAATGGGCACGCTCGTGCGGATCACCAAGGCAGCCGCCTTTGAAAGGATATCGAACTGGCTAGCCTTGCCGCCGAAAAGGATGGTGTTCAACACCACCATTTCACTTTGAGAGCGAACGGCATGGCTTCTGATAACGCGAGTGAGCTGTGCCGAAGTAGTATGGATATTTTCAAGCGCTCTTATTTTCTTTTCATTCACAGAACCCGGTGTGACAAGTGCCAGGTTTTTCTTGATCGTGGAAAGATAGGGGTCTATCTCTTTTTTCAGCGCGCCTGCAAAAGCTTTAGCTTCGGCATTCACGAATGGTTTGCCGGCTATCGGATAAAGGATAGCGGGCTTTGTGATATTCAATGTGGCCTGAAAATCGATATAACCTTTCGACTTTCCTTTCTCGTCGTAGTAAACGAAAACGGTGGGGCGCGGCTTTTTGTCTGAGGCCGACAAAGAATACAACTCCAAAAGATTCAGCGTGTTTTCTAACGACAAGAATGCCGCCTGTGCTTTTTCAAGTTCCGTTCTGCCAAGCTTCTTCTGCCAGTCTCTGGCACGCTCCAGGATCCCACGCATCAAAGCGGCGTCATGCACGACATCCTGCACTCTCGCCTCTCCACGGCCGCTGCTGATGGAACTGAGCAGGACCTTCTGACTGGCATTCACCGGCCGTCTTCCATTGATGAAATCCGTCAGCTTCACCGACAGAGAGATGATCTGAGCGAACGACCTTTTGTCAGCAGGTCCACTTTTTAGAACATTCACTTTGGACCTTAGGCCCTCGACGATAGGGTTCAGACCTATCACAAGCCTTTGAGCGTATCTTCGCGTGAGCGTTTCACTGAAACCTTTCGGGGCTTTTACTTCCGCCAGCCGAGCTCCATTTTCCTTGAGCGCAGGTCCGCCTCTGGAGGACCGTGCGCCGGAGGGCTGAACCCTGCCGCTAGAGAGAGACATTTCTTTCTCCAATACACGGGTGATGGAACTTTCTATCCAGTTGGACTCAGCGTTACGTTTAGCCTCAGCCTCATTTTCAATCTTTAATGACGCATCTAGAGTGGGCTTAAAATCGTTAATTGCTTTTTTCGCATTAGACGCTGTAGATATACTTCCAAATAAATTGAATAAAGGCGGGAGAAAATAGTCGGACAAAAAGCCGTGTCCTTTATTCACTTCCACCGTATTCGAAGAAACCGGGAGTGTGAGCCCGGCTTCTTTGGCAACGGGATCATTTCGTAAACTAACGAGTATGGGGTCTAATCGTTTAAGTGCGGTGTTGGCATTCGACGCGGCCCCTTCGGCGGCCGCGGCTGCAAAACCCGCAGCGGCCCTATAAGGACCACTATGGTCTTCGTATTCTACCCATGTTCTTGTATGAGGTTTGTTATCGGAATCATAGGTTGTCTCACTTTTTGTGACGGCAACATTGGAATTAAGTGCAGCCATCGTCAATGCCGCTGCTTCTAGGCCACGTTTGGCCACGACATCGTGAAGATTTTTGTCGATCTCACGGGCCAGGTCGGCAGCCGGTTTTACTTTTCCATTAAAGAACGCCTGAAGCCGCACGTGATAGTCGTGATGGGATTTGAACTCCGGATCTTCATTATAAAGCCTGTTATGCACGCGGCCTCGCATAGCAGAGGTCTTGGTGTCATACAACTGTTGTTCAGGACCGATCTCAGCGGTTTTGAATTCCTCTAAATCTTTTCTTGCCGTTTCAACTTGTTTTCCCATGTCGCCGGAAAACATCGCAGGCACCAAAGCTTCATATTCTTGAATGTTTTTTTGAATCTCGCCGGCTCTGGCTTGCTGACCTTGGAGTTCCGATTTGAATTGTTTAAGGCGCAGCGCCAATCCGCCCTCGAATCCGCTTCGAAGAGCTTCACTCTCCAGCCGGTCGAGGTCCTTTTGCCATTGCGACGGCGTTATTCGACCTATGCGCCTATCCTTGTTATCGGTGATGGCGTTTTTATTGAGATCCGCTTCATCGACCACGACCTGATCATAAGCGGCATAGCGTCTTGCCTTGGGTAAAGGATCGTTGGTTTTATTCTTAACGGCATCCTGATGACGACGTATGGCTTCTTCGATATTTTCTTGCATTCGCTGATGCCGCGCGCGAGCTTCGGCAGCGATCATTTCCAAAAGCCCTACCTCGCCGTATTTTCTTCCATATTGTATTTGCGCGATCTCACCGGCGCTTTTAGATTTCTCCCATTCATGTGCACGCTGAACGGCATAGTTCACATAAAGACCGGCCGGGATCAGAACAAGCGCCAGCACGCTAGTCCATATAATGACTTTCTTATTCCTTAAAAAGAATTCTTTCGCCGATGCAATAAATGACGGAGGTATGCCCCATAACCCTCTCTCGTACTCCGCCAGCCGTGCGCCACGTACATACGACGGACTCCTTTTGTCGGTTTTTGGTTCATTGATTTTTTGCGCTTTATAAATAGCAAAACGACCGAGGAAGGCGAACATAATTCCGCCCAAGACATAAACAGGGATATCAAAAATATCCGGAGTAAGATGCTTCCAGAACAAATGATGCTTATTGATAAAATCGCTGGCAAATTCCTGACCAGCAAGCGCTAAAGTAACAAGGATCAGCGCTCCATAAAATGTGCGCACGCTGACCGGCATTGTCTCTTGTTTACGAATAAAACGAAATACCTCGAGGGCAGCCAGTGACAGGCTGGTGTAAAAGGCCGGGTCAAAAGAGTTGTACCCGTGATCATGAAGAAACCTCGACCCGACCGTCAGATCCGTCATCCCGATCATGAAATACAAAAAGAGCGACATGGCGGTAAAAACAAAACGCTTCTTGAAAATCGCGTAGCTCAATCCGACGATCATACCGTCCACAGCAAGCACGCCCACAAAACGGCCTATAATGGCATCCGGCTGTTGTAAGACCGCAAGCGCCTGTCCATACAAACCGGTCATAGTCGTGGAGGCTAACGATACCAGCCCCAGCAGTTTTGTGAGAACGCCAAGTCGAGCGGGTTTTTCCGCCAGACGCGCACCTTCAACAGGCGCTTCCGAAGAAAAAACAGCCTGAGGCGCGGCTTGTGGGATCGGGATCGCAGCCGGCTTGGGGGCCAACTGCTGGGGTAAGACCATCGCCTCAGGCTGTTTAGACTGCGTTAAAACCGGATTGACCTCGACTAAAATGGCTGCCGCATCGTCGGGTAGGACATTCCGCCCGATACGCCTCGCCATGTCTTGAACATCTTTAAGCGTTTGTGTATTTCCGGAGGTCACCGCGTTTTCCTTCAGACGCGAAATGATTTTCTGCCTATCCGCGTCGGAAAGCTGCGCGGCAGCTGGCTGATTTTTCAATTGCGAAACGATCTCGAGACTTTCCTGGATCTTCACAAGCTGTGACTCAGTGATTGTGTAAGTCTTCTCCGGTGTGGCGGCCTGCACTTCCACGCCTTTGATCACCGTTTTCTCGCTGTCGCTGAAATCGACGAGATAAGTTTTGCCGCCGAAAGTCACCGCGTCTTTCATTTTTTCTCGGCTCAGGCGGGCTTCCGAAAGCCAGGCTCCAAGTGCATCAGGGGTGACCAGCGCCTGGCGCCCATTTTTTTCATAGTTTTCGGCGTAGCTATTTTTGAACTTTTCGATGATGTCCGGTGAAAGCTGGCGCGAACCCAGATACAGGCCTGTGCTCACGAGCAAAACGGCCAGAGAAGCCCGCATCACTTCCAAACGCTGTTCGCTAGTGAATACGGAAGACTTGAGGTTCGAGCCAAGCTCAAAGAACGATCCTGCGGCCAGATAAAAATCCGAATCCTTAAACGCCTCTTCGTATTCTTTCGGCTTCTGGGTCAGGATCGCGATATAGGGGCGGTCCGGTGATTTCTCGTCGAACTTTGGCATGACGACGAGATATGAAAGCGACTGGCTGTCGAGAAGCTCAGATATCCCTTCGGAGTGGAAACCACCGGTGACGAGAGCCGCGACATGCGCGTTCTCCTCTTTCATCCGCTTCACGGTGTTCTCGAGAAGCGCGTGATTTCTTTTTTCCGCGAGTTCGTAAAACTTCTCCGCGTCCGGGATGCTGGCTTTGAGGACTCCAAAATCGACGGGCGTCTTGAGTGAAACCCCGTAATAGGACAAGAGCTCGTTCAATTCCGACTCAACACTGCCTATCTCGCACAGCCCCTGATGGCTCTTGAAATATGCATAGTCCTTGGCGGTCAAAGTCGTGTCGAGAAGTTGACTCAGGATGTCCGCTGAATGACCGAGCCTGGAAACCCCCCGTTGGCGCTCGTCGGTAAAATACTTTTCTTTCAACGCGTCCTCGAAGCGCGACACCTCGTCAAAAATGGCGATGAGGTCTATGCTCTCGTACAGCACGGCGTACTGAGAATACAGAATGATGTTCTTGTAACGCAAAGGGTCGATGCTTGCGTCCCGCGCCGCTTGGGCGAGCTCAAAGTGGAATTGGCCGGCGGTGATCTTGTTTTGCTTGAACTGAAGCGCCCCGAGCACCAGCTTTTCGAGCGCTGCTTTGGGTAGCTTCGATCCGAGCTCGCTGATCAGCTCATCGCGCTCTTCGTTGGCCCTTTTAAAACCGATCTCCTTTTCGAGCTCCATGGTATCGGCGAGCTTTTTGAGGTTAGGATACACCGCGTAAGAAACGCCCTTTTCCTTAGAGGCTCGGCTGAAGTAGTCCCAATACTCCGTGAATTTGATGTCCCCGTTCTTGTGAAGAAGCTTCTTGCCCGTGAGTTCCAGGAGTTCCGCCGGATAGGCCGCCTGCTCCAAAGCCCGCACGGCCGCTTTCAGCTGTTTCAATTCTTCGCGTATCTCTTTTTTCTTTTCGACCAGCGCGCGGAACACGCCGACATTCTCGGCATACATCGTTTCATCGTCCGCGCCATAAACCTTGACCGGAGCGTCGGTGACCATGGAGTAAAACTCACCCGCTGAGATCTGGCCTTCTTTCATGAGGTATTGGCCGGCCTTTTGCTTGGCCTCCGCCAGGGGAAATGAGGACACGAGAGAGGTGTCGATCTTGCCGCTTGCGCCTTCCAGCGTGATCACCGAAAGGTCATAATTTTTGACCAGATTATCGAGGATCTTGACGATGCTGTCCTGGGCACCCAGCTTGGAGTGCGCGTCCTGGATATTGATGATAATATCGTTGGTGCCTTTGACGACGACTTTACGGGCGAGGCCCGCTTCGTGGGGGATGGTGATGCGGTTCAGCTGATCTTCGACTTTTGTGGATTCGTATGCTTTTGTGACTTTGGACCAGAGGGGGGTGCCGCCTTGGGCGTACACAAAATCTTGGAGGAGGAATGCGACGACGACTACCGATGAAATAGTTTTCAGGAAAAGCCCGTATCTGGACCTTTCCTTCTTTACTTCCATCTCGTTGGCCAATGAGTTTTCCATCAGCTTCCCGTTTTAAAAACCATTGTGTATGACATTAAAAAAAAATTGCTAAACTATGTCGCAACAAGGACCGAGCTTAGAAGAAGACTTTAAATTTTAACTGCTATTTCGGAACTGCTTCGAGTAAGCCCGATCCCAATCGGTTTACCTAAGAGAAGTATACGGCATGAGGCCCGTCGTTTCAATGTGTTATGGCTATTTTTCTTGAAATTTCTGTGAATTGTTAGAGGAGATAATATTTAGTTATATCACTACTAGGAGAGTCAAGTCTACCCTACGATCTTTCAATAATATTGGAACCAGTTGAAAATAAATGAGTTATAATTATGCCGCTGATTGAACCGCAACTAGCGCCTTGTATAAATCTTTCAGTCCTTCCCAAGGAGACCGTATGATCCGTATGAGGCCATAAAACCGATTAAAGAACGCTTCCATCGTCTTTGTTTTCTTTGCAAAATTCCCGATGGCAATGACCGGCTTATTATCTTCATAGGCATAGAGAGCAACTAGCGTTTTAGCACCTGCACTCGCAGCTTCCAGCGGGTCGAAGAGGATGTATTGGTTAAAGCCGGGACGCGACTCGAGGCCTTCCTGCACCATGCGAACCCGGTTGTCATCGCTGATGGTCGCGTACACAAAATGTTCACTCCCGACAGCACGCTGTATGCGCGCGATCGACTGTGTCTGGATTATTTTCACAAAACCGAAAGTGGCAACACGCTTAGTGAGTTTT
>CAZTBX010000050.1:0-5373 GCA_964612035.1 uncultured Planctomycetia bacterium | reverse complement strand
CGGTGCGGTTGGGCTTCGCGCGCAGGAACTTGTGGTGGTTGCCGTGGCGGAAGCGCTCGTGGCGCCGCGGGCCGCTGTCGCGTCCGAAGCCTGACGGCCACATCTCCTGGTTCATGTAGCCGTCTTTTTTCAGCGCGTGCGTGTCCGTGTAGATGGCGCCCTGGCACTGGTAAAAATTGACGAGCGGCACGGGGCGGTGGCGCTCAACGATGACCTCGATCTCGTGGTTCAGGATCCCGCGGATCCAGGTGGCCAATTCGTCGATGTTAGGCGCCGTCGCGGAAAGTGCCACGAGCCTGATTTTTTCGGGCGAAAACATGATCGCTTCTTCCCAGACCGTGCCGCGCTCAGGGTCGTCGAGGTAGTGGACTTCGTCGAAGATGACCCAGGACGTCGTTTTCAGGCGCTCCGGGTCCTCGAAAAGCTGGTTGCGATAGATCTCGGTGGTCATGATGACGATGGGCGAGTCGGGGTTGAGCGACACGTCACCGGTCAAAAGGCCCACGCGGTCGGGGTATTTCAGCGAGAAATCGCGGTATTTCTGGTTGGAAAGGGCCTTGATGGGCGCTGTGTAGATGACGCGCTCGCCGCGGGCCAGCGCCTTGTCGATGGCATACTCGGCGATGGCTGTTTTTCCGGCGCCGGTGGGGGCCGAAACCAGCACGGATTTGCCGGCATCGATGGCCTCGATGGCTTTCAACTGGAAAGGATCGTAACGCATGGCAACATTATACACACAGCCGGCAAAATATGGTATAAAATGAGGTTTTGAAAGGCTTTAAATAGGTGAAACCTTGATGATCGTGATGATGCTTTTCGGCTGGCTCGGAGCGGCGTCGCCGGCGGCGCCCGCCGCGATAGCTTTGCCTTTGATGCCGCGTCCGATGATACAGACCATCGTCGTCGATGCCGGACACGGAGGCAGGGACAACGGCGCCGTGAGCCCCGGGGGACTTCTCGAAAAAGACGTGAACCTCGAATTCGCGCGCCGCGTGCGCGACGGACTCGTCGGCACGGGCGTCAGCGTGATCCTGACGCGTGACCGCGACACGTTCGTGCCGCTTCCGGTGCGAACCCAAGTGGCCAACGAGAAGCGCGCCGACCTGTTCGTGAGTATTCACGCGAACGCTTCCGAATCGCGCTCGCTGAAAGGCTTTGAAATTTGTTATTTATCGGACCCGTCCACCGATCATGCTGAAGCGGTGCGCCGCGCCGAAAGCCTGTCGGGTGTCACGCGCACCGAGGCGATCCGCGAAAGCGACTCGTATCTCAAGGCCGCATTGTGGGACCTGAAGGACGCCGAGAATCGCCGTGACGCGCTGCACCTTGCCGGCAGCATCGGAGACATGGCGCAGCACTCGGTGCCGATCGGCGCCAAGCGGCTGCGCACCGCCAATTTTTACGTCCTCAAGTGGACCGAATGCCCGGCCGTGCTCGTCGAGCTCGCGTACCTCTCGAACCGCTCGGACGAAAGCAAGCTGCGCAGCGAGCGCTACCGCCGACGCATGGCCGCCGCGATCGTCGATGGGATATTGAAATTCAAACGGGAATACGAGCGTTCCCCAGGAGCTTCTGCCTGACATGGAAAAGATAGAAATGGAATCCGAGGCCCCGGTAGGTATTTTTGATTCGGGCATCGGCGGCCTCACAGTGCTGAAGGAAGTGTACCGCGACCTGCCTGCCGAGGACATCGTTTATTTCGGAGACACCGCGCACGTGCCCTACGGCACGAAGTCCAAGGAGACGATCACGCGTTTTTCGCTCGAAAACGTGAAGTTCCTTCGCAATTTCGACGTGAAAATGGTGATCGTGGCCTGCAACACGGCCTCGTCGCTCTCGCTCGACGCGATGAAAGACCATTTTTCCATGCCGATCATCGGCGTGATCGAACCGGGCGCGCGCGCCGCGCTGGCGCGCACGAAAAACGGACGCATCGGCGTGATCGGCACGAAGGCGACCATCAACAGCGGCGCCTACGAGGCCTCGCTGAAGCGCCTGGACCCGAAAGTCAAAGTGTACAGCGGCGCCTGCCCGCTTTTCGTGCCGTTCGTTGAGGAGGGCTGGCTCGAAGGCGACATCGTGAAAAAAGTCGCGCGCATCTATCTCGAGGGGCTCAAGTCCTTCGGCATCGACACGCTGATCCTCGGCTGCACGCACTATCCGCTTCTCGTGAAGACCGTGCAGAAAACGATGGGCAAGGGCGTACACCTTGTGAATTCGGCCGAAGAAACGGCCAAAGAGGCCAAGAAGATGCTCGTCGACATGAAACTCTCGGCGCCACGAAAAAAGCGCGCCTCGCAGACGCGTTTTTACGTCTCCGACGAGCCCGAACCTTTCCGCGCGCTCGGGGAGCGTTTTCTCGGACAGCCGATACACTCGGTCGCGAAGGTCGGCGACTACTTTCCGCCTGTGGCGGACCCGCCTCTGGCGGGCGAAAAGTGGGGACAGCGGTAGCCGTGTTCGAGATCGTCGTCGAGGACGAATTTTCGGCCGCGCATTTTCTCAAGCTGTACGACGGCAGCTGGGAACAACGCCACGGCCACAACTGGAAAGTCGCCGTCACCGCGCAGGCGCAGCTTTTGGATCCGATGGGCGTGGTCATGGATTTCGAGATGCTGAAGCCCGCCCTGAAATCCGTTCTCGCGAAGCTTCAGCACACGTCGATCAACGAACACCCGCGCTTTAAGGACAACAAATTGAATCCGTCCACCGAAAACATCGCGCGCGTGATCTGTGAGGAGTTGTCCGCCCAGGTCAAGTCTCTCACGGCGCGCATCACAAAAGTGACGGTCTGGGAAACACCGGACGCCTGCGCCAGCTACGCGCCGCCGGACTTAAAAAACGTGGAATTTTAAGCATGACCATGAAGCCGAAGATCACCGACCGCACGACAGAAACGGAGATCAGCGAAATATTTTCCTCCATCCAGGGCGAGGGGCCGTACCTGGGTGTGAAGCAAGTCTTCGTGCGCTTCGGCCGCTGCAACATGCATTGCGGCTACTGCGACGAGCTCGAAAAGATGAAGGAGGGGAAGTTCTCGACGCTGACGCTTGAACGCGTGCTCGCTGAGATCCAGCGTTTCGAAAAAGAGAAGGGCGCGCACCATTCGGTGTCGCTGACCGGCGGCGAGCCGCTGTTCTACGCGCCGTTCCTCGCCAACCTTTTGCCGCACTTAAAAGAGATGGGCGTGAAGACCTACCTGGAGACCAACGGCACGCTGCCTGCCCAACTGCGCGACGTGATCCGCTGGGTCGATGTGGTGGCGATGGACTTGAAACCGACCTCGAGCACCGGCGACAAGGAATACGGCCGCGAGCACTGGGAATTCCTGAAGATCGCGCTCGAAAAAGAGCTCTTCGTGAAGGTCGTCGTGACTCCGTCCACGACGTTCGAGGATATCCGCGCCTGCGCCTACCTCGTCAAAAGCGTCAGCGGCCGCATCCCGTTCATATTCCAGCCCGTCAGCGAGCCTTTCGGCATCAACATGGAAGCGCTGAAGCTCATCGAAACCAGTTTCTTCGCCGAAGCCAAAAAACACCTCTTCGACGTCCGCGTGATCCCGCAGATGCATAAAATCTGGGGTGTACGGTAAGCCAAGTCATTTGTTTACAATGGGGAAGCTCACCTTTAGGAATTTAAAAAGCGGCTCCGGATACACTACAGATACAGTCCCCCGCGGACGCCGTCCCGTATTCGTATTCATATTTTTCGTGTTTTGAATAAACCAGGGGACAGGCCCGGCCCTTTAAGAGGTGATTAAAATGAGTGAAAAAGTTTTTGAGCGGTTAAGACAGGTGGGGGGCATCGCGGCGGTGGTGGAGCGGTGCGGGGCCGCTTTTATGATCACGGACCGCCAGGGAAACATCGAGTACGTCAATTCCCGGTTCGTGGAGCTCACCGGGTATTCTCCGCAGGAGATCGTTGGAAAAAACCCGAAGGTTATGAAATCAGGCCTGACGCGGCCCGAGGTTTACAAAGAGCTGTGGGACACCGTCCTTAAAGGAAAAACTTGGGCGGGTGAACTAGCCAACAAACGCAAAAACGGCGAAGTGTACATGGAGTTTATCTCTATTTCACCCGTACAAAAAGAAGACGGGGAGATAACTCATTTTGTGGGCGTGTGGCAGGATGTCACCGCCTATGACCGGGAGAGAAAAAAACTTTCGACGGAGGTCGCGCTGCTGCAACAGACCAAAACAGAGCTTGAGAATTTCGCCGGGAGCGCTTCGCATGATCTGCAGGCGCCGCTGATAAGAATTATCAACTTTTGTGAGCTTCTCAAGCAAAAGGTTCCGCAGGGCCTGGATGACAATGCCCGTCTTTACCTGGCGCGGATAGAAAGCTCGGCTCACCGGATGCGGAACTTGATCCAGAAAATCCTCGTTTTATCAAAGGTGTCATCAGGGAAGGAGGCCTTTGAAAGCGTTGATCTTGAAAAAACCGCCGCCGCCGCGGTAGAGGACCTTCAAATAAACATCGCTCAAAAAGGCGCCGAGGTCCGTATCGGCAAACTCCCGACGATCCAAGCCGATCCCGTGCAGATGTATCAGCTTTTTTTAAATCTAGTGGGCAACGCAATCAAATTCCAGCGGGCGGGGACCGTCCCCCAGGTCAATGTCGATTCACAGAACCCGGGGAACGGTTTTGTCGAGATCACCGTCGCGGACAATGGGATCGGGATCCCGGAGGACCAGCTCAACCGGCTCTTTAAACCGTTTGAGCGCCTTCATGGCTCCAGCGAATACGAAGGATCGGGAATCGGTCTTCACACCTGCAAGATGATCGCCGAAAGGCACAAAGGGCATATCCGCATCCAAAGCGCCCCGGGAAGCGGAACGACGTTCACGGTGACGTTGCCGGTGTCCGTGTGATGAGGCTATTTTAAATCTTTCTCGCCCGGCCCTCGTATAAAACATTAACATCTCAGGACGCTTGACTCGGGGGCGCGCCCCGAAATAAACTGGCCGTATGAAATCCAAGCCGCCACCCCGCCGCATCGTGCTCGGCACCAAAAACAAGGACAAGCGCCGCGAGCTCGAGTCTCTTTTGAAGGGCTCGGGCATCCGCGTGCTCACGCTCGCCGATTTTCCGGGCTGCCGCGAAGCCGTGGAGAGCGGCCGGACGTTCGAGGCCAATGCGCGCATCAAGTCGCGCCTTTATTCCCGCCACACGAAATTGCTCGCGCTAGCCGATGATTCGGGCCTCATGGTCCGCGCTCTGAACGGCCGCCCCGGCATTTATTCGGCGCGCTTCGCGGGCCCCGGCTGCGCGTACGAGGACAACAACCGCAAAGTACTGACGCTTCTTTCCGCCAAAAAGTCGAGGAAGGCAAAGTTCGTCTCTTCGATGGCGCTGTACGACAACGGGAATTTC
>CAZTBX010000049.1:0-13616 GCA_964612035.1 uncultured Planctomycetia bacterium | reverse complement strand
TTTAAGCGCTTGTTTCAGCGCCGCGAAAGAATCTTTCGCATGAAAAGAACTTCTCACAAAAGGGCCGCTTTCCACCCAGGCAAAACCCATGGCCAGGGCCTCTCTTTTGTAGTCCAAAAAGGCGTCGGGATGCAGGTATTCCTGCACCGGCAGGCCCAGCGAGCTCGACTGGAGATACTGGCCAAGCGTCAGCATGTCGCAACCGACCTGTTTTAAATCGCTTAGAGCGCGAAGCACTTCGGCCTTTTTTTCGCCTAATCCTAGCATAAGGCCGCTTTTTGTCAAAACTTTATTCGTGATTTTCCTGAGTTCCCGGAAGTAGTCGAGCGATCTCTCGTAATCGGCCTGCGGTCTCACCTGCCGGTAAAGGCTGGGCACCGTTTCCACGTTGTGGTTCACGATATCCGGGTCGGCCGCCAGAAGCGTGCGCAGGGCGGCGGCCTGAGTCCTCTTGAAATCGGGCGTCAGCACCTCGACGATGATGTCCGGCGAGATCGCCCGCAGATGGCGGATCACCTCCACAAAATGCGACACGCCCTCATCCGGAAGGTCGTCCCGGTTCACGGAGGTCACGACGACATGCTTCAAGCCGAGTTTACGGGCGGCGTCCGCCACACGCACCGGTTCTTCTCTATCCACGATGTCGGGCCTCCCCGTACTCACCGAACAGAAACCACAGCTCCGCGTGCAAATGTCGCCCAGGATCATGAAAGTCGCGGTTTTCTGCGAGTAACACTCGTCGCGGTTCGGGCATCGGCCGCTTTCGCAGATCGTGTGAAGTGCCAGGTCTTTTAAAAGCGCGTCGGTTTCTGCCGCACCATGGCCTGGCGAAAGATCCCGGCGAAGCCAATCGGGAAGCCTGCGAGAAGGGGCTGTGGCCAGCTCAAGCGGACGAGACATGAGATCTATCGCAGCGCTTTGATGATGGCGTCCGTCATCTCGCGCGTGCCGCAGGCCGTGGGGTCGTTACGGCTGGATTTCAGGTCGTAAGTGACGAAACGCCCTTCTTTCAGCACCGTCGCGACGGCGTTCTCCAAACTGTCGGCGGCTTTCGTCTCGCCAAGATAGCGGAGCATCAAAACACCCGAGAGGACCATCGCCGTCGGATTGGCCTTGTTCATGCCCTTGTATTTGGGTGCGCTGCCGTGCGTGGCTTCGAAAAGCGCTATCCCGTCGCCGATGTTGGCGCCGGAGGCGATCCCAAGTCCGCCGATGAGGCCGGCGCAAAGATCGGAGACAATGTCCCCGTAAAGGTTCGGCAGCACGATGACATCGTACTCCGTCGGACGCTGCACCAGTTGCATGCACATGTTGTCCACGATGCGGTCTTCGAACGCGATACGGCCCTCGTACTCTTTGGCAACGGCGCGCGCGGTGCGGAGAAAAAGTCCATCCGTGCATTTCATGATGTTGGCCTTGTGCACGGCCGTCACTTTTCTGCGTTTGTTCTTGATCGCCGTCTCGAACGCGAAACGCACGATGCGCTCGGTAGCGAACTTGGATATCGGTTTGATGCTGATGGCCGGATGAGGAAAAAATTTCGCCTTGGGATCCAGTTCCATGATCCGATGCACGAGCTCGTCGGCCTCACGCGACCCCGCGTCGAATTCGATGCCGGCATAAAGATCTTCGGTATTTTCCCGAACGATGATGAGATCGATCTTTGCCGAAGAGGCAACGCCCGGAACGCCTGGGTAGAGCTTGCAAGGTCGTAGGCACGCGTAAAGGTCCAGTTCTTTGCGAAGCGCCACGTTGACGGAACGAAAACCCGAGCCGATGGGCGTCGTGACCGGGCCCTTGATGGCGACGCGGTTCTTGCGGATGGAATCAAGGACATCCTGTGGAAGCGGAGTGCCCTTGGACTCGATGACGTCGTTCCCGGCGTGGACGACTTCCCACTCGATGCCCACACCCGTCGCCTCGATGCAGCGCTGTGCGGCCTCCGAGACTTCGGGGCCGATGCCGTCCCCCGGGATGATCGTGACCCTTTTTTTTGTCATCGCTGTGCCTTGGTCACCCAATCGATGATCCTTTTGCCGCCTTCCTCGATGTCTTTTTCACTGGCCGCAAAACTCACGCGGATATGCGCGTCCGATCCGAAGCTTTTGCCGGGGATGGCCGCCACATTCGCCTCCTCAAGCAGGCGGTCGCAGAACACCTCTGAGCCGAACCCCGTGTCCACAATGTCACAGAATACATAGAACGCCCCCTGCGGGACAAAGGGCTTGAGACCTTTCACCTTTTCAAGCAGGCCGACCATGAGGCGGCTTCTTTTCTCGAACTGGGCACGCACATCCTGCCGGTAGCTTTTCGGCAGTCCGAGCGCCGCGACAGCCATTTTTTGGCTGATCGAGGTAGGGTTGGACGTGGAGTGGTCCTGCAGGATCCCGATCTTTTTCACGACTTCCGCGTCTCCGCCGAGATAACCGATGCGAAGTCCCGTCATCGAATAGCTTTTCGAGGTGCCGTTCACGACAAAAGTGCGCTCTTTGATCTCGGGGCCGAGCGAAGCGATGGATACGTGTTTGTAATCGCCGTGCAAATAATATTCGTAGATCTCATCGCTGATACAGATGAGCTTGTGTTTCAGCACCACCTGGGCTATTTCTTTTAGATCCTGTTCTTCCAAAATGCCACCGGTCGGATTTGAGGGACTGTTCAGGAAAAGGATCTTGCTTTTGGGGGTGATCGCGGCCTCGAGCGTTTGTGCCTTCACGCGGAAGCTTTCACGCTGGGTGGTCGGCACAAACACCGGGTTGCCGCCGGCCAGGTACACCATTTCCGGATAACTCACCCAGTACGGGGCGGGGATCAGCACGTCATCGCCAGGATCGCACAACACCTGGATGAGATTGTACAGCGAATGTTTCGCCCCGCAGGAGATCACCACATTTTCAGGCGCGTATTTCAGCCCCTGGTCCTCGGCGAATTTGCGGCACACGGCTTCGCGCAGTTCCGGGATGCCTGAGGTAGGCGTGTACTTCGTATAGCCGGAGGCCAGCTGTTTCACCGCCTCGTCCTTCACCGCCTGCGGCGTGTCAAAATCCGGTTCTCCGGCGCCGAAATTGATCACCGGCAGACCGCGACTTTTCATTTCCTTGGCCTTGGCCGTGAGCTTGAGCGTCGCGGAAGGCGATACTTTGGACAAGCGTGCGGCAATTTTGAAATTCAAGTGTTTCTCGGCTCCCTTATTGAACATCCATTATAGCAAAACTGCCTCTCGGTTCCCACCAAGAGGCAGTCTCGATAAAAAAGAAGACGAAGCGGTGTTTATCCGCCCCCTTTATTCTTGAAGAACCGGCTGAGATTCTTGAAAAATCCGCCTTTCGGAGACTGCGGCTTTTTCGTCTCATGAGGCTTGCCGTGCGTGTCTTTTTCAGCCTGCTTGGCCTTGGGCTGATCTTTATGCTCGTGCTTCGGCTCGTCGTGCTTGTGCTTATGCTCTTTCTCGGGCTTTGTCTTTGGTTTCACGGCCTTGATCTCTTTTTCCGTGAGCTCGAGAAGCGCCAGCTGTGCCCCGTCGCCTTTGCGGCGCTGGAGCTGAAGAATGCGCGTGTAGCCACCCTTCCTGTCCTTGAAACGCGGGGCGACTTCCTTGAATATCCTCGAGGTCAGTCCATGGTCCTGCAGGTAGCTGAACACCTGGCGGCGCGCATGCAGCGTGTCTTTCTTGCCCAGCGTGATGACGCGGTCGGCAAGCCTCTTGGCCTCTTTGGCTTTTTGAAGCGTGGTCGTGATCTCCTGGCGGCTCAAGAGGCTGCTCACGATGTTCTCGAGCATGGCCCGGCGCTCGGCGGGACTGCGGCCAAAACGCTTGTTGCGTCGATTGTGTCTCATTCGCCGTCCCCGGAGTACTTCTTAAGCTTTTCCATGTCGATGTCCATTCCGAAATTCAGGTTCATCTCCTTCAAGATGTTCGTGATCTCCGTGAGCGACTTTTTGCCAAAATTGCGGTACTTCAGCATCTCCATCTCCGTCTTTTTCACGAGCTCACCGATGGTCTTGATATGCGCTTCCGCGAGGCAATTGGCGCTGCGCACCGAAAGCTCGAGCTCGGAAACCGGCTGGAGAAGGTGCTTGTAGAATTCACGCTCCTTGTCGTCCGGCACTTCACTCGTCATGTCCTCTTCGGGCAGTTTGCCGAAATTCACGAACACGTCGAGATGGCGCTGGAAAATGTTCGAGGCGTAAAGCATCGCGTCTTTCGGCGTGATGCTGCCGTTGGTCCAGACCTCGACGGCGAGGCGGTCATAATCCGTCATCTGTCCGACACGGGTGTCCTCGACGTGGAAATTCACGCGCCGCACGGGCGTGAAGATAGAGTCGACGGCGATGACGCCGATGGGCTGGCCCTCTTTTTTATTGCGATCGGCCGGAACATAGCCGCGGCCTTTCTGCACCTCGAGCTCCATGCGGAACGGCACGTTCTTCGTGAGCGTCGCGATGTGAAGATCAGGATTGATGATCTCGACGGTGTCGTCCGTGACGATGTCCTTGGCGGTGATGGCTTTTTTGCCGCTCGCCTCGATGGTGAGCGTCTTTGTCGTGCGCGTGTGGGAGCGGAGCACGAGATTTTTCACGTTCAGGACTATCTGCGCCACGTCTTCCATGATCCCCGGGATGGCCGTGAACTCATGTGAAACACCGTCGATCTTGATCGAGGTGACGGCCGCGCCTTCCAGCGAGGACAGGAGCACGCGTCTGAGCGAATTGCCTATCGTGACCCCGTAGCCCCTCTCAAAAGGCTCGGCGATGAACTTGCCGTAGGTTTCGGTCAGCGACTCCTCGTCGCATTCCAGTTTTTTCGGTATCTCAAAGGACCTCAGTACAATTCCCATTTTTTATTTCTCCTCTCGGGTAAACTTTTATTTCGAATAAAGCTCGACGATGAGCTGCTCTTGGATCGGCATCTGGATGTCCGAGCGCTCCGGCAGCTTTTTCACTGCGGCCTTGAACTGCGCCGCGTCGACGTCGAGCCACGCGGACTTGGCTTGTTCTTTGGCCTGTTCGAGCACAACCTTGTAACGCTCCGCCATCTTCTCGGAGCCGCGTACCTGCACCGTGTCCCCGATCTTCACCTGGAACGAAGGGATATTCACGAGCCGGCCGTTCACCTCGACGTGCCCATGCGTCACGATCTGCCGCGCCTCGGACCTTGAAGACGCCAGGGCCATGCGGAAGATCACGTTGTCGAGGCGCCGTTCGAGGATGGACAAGAGGGCGCTTCCCGTCACGCCTTTTTGGCGCGTGGCCTTCTTGAAGTAGAACTTGAACTGTTTTTCGAGCACGCCGTAGATGCGCTTCACCTTTTGTTTTTCACGCAGCTGCACGCCGTAGTCGGAAAGTTTCTGGCGGCCCTGGCCATGCATGCCCGGGACATACTCGCGGCGCTCCACCGCGCACTTCGGGGTGTAGCAGCGCGTCCCCTTCAGGAACAATTTCATTTTTTCCCGCCGGCAAAGCCGGCAGACGGATGCGGTGTAGCGGCCCATGTCAGACTCTCCTTCTCTTGGGCGGACGGCACCCATTGTGTGGGATAGGCGTCACGTCACGGATCGCCGTGATCGAAAGCCCCGCGGCCTGAAGCGCGCGGATGGACGACTCGCGGCCCGAACCCGGCCCTTTCACGTACACCTCCACGGTCTTCATGCCGTGTTCGATGGCCTTTTTCGCCACGGTTTCGGCCGTGACCTGTGCCGCGAAAGGCGTCGATTTCTTGGAACCGGAAAAACCGGCCGAGCCGCAGCTCGCCCACACCACGACGTTGCCGCCGCGGTCGGTGATGGTCACGATGGTGTTGTTGAAAGTCGCAAGGATATGCGCGACACCTTCACTGATGTTGCGGACGATCTTTTTTCTGGATTTGAACTTTTTTGCCTTAGCCACTGTTTTTTAGCGTCTCCGTTTTATGCTGAGTTAAGCTTTTTTGGCGTCCGGCGCGGGTCTGGCCGCCGGCGTTTCTTTCTTTCTCTGCGCTCCGATGGTCTTCTTCGGCCCTTTGCGCGTCCGGGCATTCGTGCGAGTCCTCTGCCCACGCACCGGCAGCCCTCTCTTGTGGCGCACGCCGCGATACGACTGGATATCCATGAGGCGCTTGATGTTCGCGCCCAGTTCCCGGCGAAGAGCGCCCTCGACGCGGTATTCTTTCTGGATAATGGTCGTGATGCGCGACACCTCTTCCTCGGTCAGGTCCTTGGCGCGCACGTCAAAGCTGATCCCCGCCTGTTTCAGGATACGCTTGGAATTCGAGCGTCCCAAGCCGTAGATGTAGCCCAATGATACGAAGATCTTTTTTTCTTTGGGGATGTCGATCCCCGCGATTCTCGGCATGTGTTATCCTTGTCTTTGCTTGTGTTTCGGATTCGAGCAGATCACCCGCACCACCCCCTGCCTGCGGACGATCTTGCAGTTATCGCATATCTTTTTTACGCTTGAGCGGACTTTCACTTCAGTCTCCTATTTCACCCGGTAAATGATGCGGCCGCGCGTCAGGTCATACGGCGAAAGCTCGAGCATGACCTTGTCGCCCGGAAGGATGCGGATGAAGTTCATCCTCATCTTTCCCGATACGTGCGCAAGCACCTTGTGCTTGTTTTGCAGCTCCACGCGGAACATCGCGTTCGGGAGCGACTCCATCACCGTGCCTTCGACTTGTACCGCTTCTTCTTTAGGCATTAGGCCGTCACTATCTCCGGTTCATCCTTCCCCACGAACACCGTCTGTTCAAAATGTCCGGACCGTTTTCCGTCCAGCGTGACCACCGTCCACGCGTCCTCGAGCACGCGCACTTTATGACCACCGGCATTGATCATGGGCTCGATCGCGAGCGCCATGCCCGTCACCAGGCGCGGCCCCTGATGCGGCTCGCCGTAATTGGGCACCTGCGGCTCTTCATGCAGGTTGCGGCCGATCCCGTGCCCGACGTACTCACGCACCACTGAAAACCCGGCGCTTTCGGCGAAACTTTGCACCGCCCACGAGATGTCCGAGAGATGCTTCCCCTCGACGGCCTGGCTGATGCCGCGATTCATGGCCTCGCGCGTCACCTCGATCAGACGCCGGCTTTCCTCGTCCACGCCGCCGATGGCGAAAGTACGCGCCGCATCGGAAAAATAGCCCTCAAACTTCACGCCGACGTCGACGCCGACGATGTCCCCGTCCTTTAGAACGCGTTTTCCGGGGATGCCGTGCACCACCTCATCGTTCACCGAAGTGCAGATCGAGGCCGGGTAACCGTAATAGCCCTTGAACGCCGGCTCGGCTCCCGAGGAACGGATGAACTCTTCCGCGGTCGCATCAAGCTCCTGCGTGCGGACACCCGCCTTCGCCTCACGGCCCATCAATTTCAAAAGATCCGAAACGATGCGCCCGGCCCGGCGCATGATCTGGAGTTCAGCGCTTGTTTTTAGTTCCACTCGTATGGCCTAAACGCTTTTCGAACAATTCTTCCAACACCTCGTTCAACTCGGCCACGTCAAGGTCACCGGACACTTCCGCCAGAATATTTTTCTTCCTGTAATACCCGATCAGCGGCGCCGTCTGGTCCTCGTAGACTTTGAGGCGTTTCACGATCGTGTCTTCCACGTCATCAGGCCTCTGCGTCAGCTTGCTGCCACAGGCGTCGCACACGCCTTCGACCTTCGGCTTGAAATTCACCTGGTGATAATTTTTCCCGCACTGGCCGCACACGCGCCGTCCGGTCAGGCGTCTCAGGATCACCGGCAGCGTGGTCTTGAAATACAACACGAGACCCAGCGGCATCGCGAGCTCTTTCAGCGTCTTGTCCAGGCTCTCGGCCTGCTCGACGGTGCGCGGAAAACCGTCAAGGATGAAACCCTTCTGCGCGTCGGGCTTCTGCAAACGCTCACGCACGAGGCCGATCACCACTTCATCCGGTACGAGGCCGCCCTTTTCCATATAGGCCTTGGCCTTGAGTCCGAGAGCAGTGGCCGCCTTCAGCGCCTCTCTCAGCATGTCCCCCGTCGAGATATGGGGAGTGCCCAACGCCTTTGAAAGCACCTGGGCCTGTGTTCCCTTGCCGGCCCCGGGAGGCCCCAATAAAACCAGTCTCATGCGACTCCTTAAAATCCTGCGCGCTGGCGCCCACGAATGCGGCCGCGTTTCATGAACCCTTCATAATGCCGCATCAAAAGCTGTGACTCGATCTGCTTCATCGTATCGAGACTCACGCCGACGACGATCAAAAGCGCCGTCCCGCCGAAAAAGTCGGCCACCTGATAAGGCACGTTCAGCACTTTGCCGATAATGTCCGGCGCCACCGCGATGATCGCGAGAAAAATACCGCCCGGCAGTGTGATGCGGTTGATAATGGTGTCAAAAAATTTTGCCGTTGAATCGCCGGGCCGTACGCCCGGAATGAACCCGCCGTATTTTTTCATATTCTCGGCGACGTCCACGGGGTTGAACGCGATAGCCGTGTAAAAATAACTGAAAAAAACGATGAGGAACATGATCATGAGCTCATAGCCCCAATTTCCGTGTGAAAGAGCGCCCGCTACTTGCTGGATGAAATGGTTCGGGACGAAAACACCGATCGTCGCCGGGAACAGAACAATGGACTGCGCGAAAATGATCGGCATCACGCCGCCGTTGTTCACCTTGAACGGAATGAACGTCGACTGCCCGCCGAAAACCTTGCGGCCCACAACACGCTTGGCGTACTGCACGGGGATCTTCCTCTCCCCCTGCGTCAAGAGCACCACCGCCACGATGGCCGCCACCATGATCGCCAGCATGAAAAGCACCGTCAAAAAATCCACCTGCGCACGGCCGCCCTGCCCACCGGCCCTCATCAGAGTCCCGATCTGGAATATCGCCGTCGGTACGCGCGACAAAATACCGGCCGCAATGATGAGCGACATGCCGTTCCCGATACCTTTTTCCTGGATCTGTTCGCCGAGCCACATGATGAACGTCGAACCCGTGGTCAGCGTCAGCACCGTGAGGAGACGGAAAGCCCAGCCGGTGTGTTGGACGATCTGCATGCCGCCGAATCGCTCCGGATTTTCCAACCACAACGCGATGAAAAACGACTGGATCACCGACAGCACGATGGTCCCATACCGTGTGTACTGGTTGATCTTTTTGCGGCCGACCTCCCCTTCCTTGGCGAGCTTCTCAAATGCCGGGATGACGACGGTCAAAAGCTGCATGATGATGGAGCTTGAGATGTACGGCATGATGCCCAGCGCGAATATCGTCAGGCGGTGGATGGCGCCACCCGAGAAGAGATTCATCATCCCAAAGAGCGTGCCGCCCTGCGTCCTGGCCAAATTATCAAAGAACAGCGCTAGTCTCGCGCCGTCGATACCCGGAGTCGGGATGAAAGTCCCGAGCCGGTACACGGCGATGATGCCAAAAGTAATTAAGATCTTTTTGCGCAGGTCCGGGATCTTGAACGTGTCAAGAAACGCCTGGATCATGGAAGCTGCTGCGCGGTCCCGCCGGCCTTTTTGATCTTCTCAAGCGCCGATCTGGAAAAGGCGTGAGCCTTCACCGTGAGCGCGTGCTTGAGTTCCCCATCGCCGAGGATTTTCACTTGCATGCGCTTTTTATGGATCAATCTGGCTTCCAAAAGTTTCGCCGGCGTCACTTCGTGTCCGGAAGGAAAACGGTTCAGGCTCGCGAGTCCGACGACCTCGAATTTGGCCTTGGGCGTGAAAGTGAAACCGCGCTTGGGCACGCGGCGGATGAGTGGCATCTGACCGCCCTCGAACCCAGGCCGCACGCCGCCTGAGGCGCGCGCGTTCTGACCTTTGTGCCCGCGGCCAGAAGTCTTGCCATGCCCGCTGCCGCGGCCTCGACCGACGATCTTAGGCTTTCTTTTGGCCCCATGAGGGCTCTGGAGACGATCAAGCATGGTCCGTGCCTTCCAAAAATCTGCTAAAACCTTCGGCCGTGGCGCGTACCACGTTGATGGCGTTGTCTGAGCCGAGAGACTTTGTCAAAATGTCCTTGATGCCCACGGACTCGCACATCGCGCGAACAGCCCCACCGGAGATAACGCCGGTCCCCGGCATCGCCGGTTTCATGAGCACGCGCGCCGCCCCGAAATGCCCGATGACTTCGTGCGGGATCGTCGTTCCCTTGAGTGGAACACGCATAAAATTCTTTTTAGCGTGCGTGACACCTTTGCGGATCGCGTCCTGCACTTCATTGGCCTTGCCGAGAGCGAAACCGACGCGGCCTTTCAGGTCGCCGACAACGACAAGCGCGCTGAACGAAAATCGTTTTCCACCTTTCACGACCTTTGCGACGCGGTTGATCGCCACGACCTTTTCGACGAATTCCTGAGGCGTATCCGATCTTTGCGTTTTCTTGAAAGAACGGGGTTTCTTGTCTTTCTTCCCCCTGGGGGTTTCTGCGGCCACCTGCGCCACCGTCTTCACTTCGACCTTCGTTTCTTTCTCTTTATTGTCCACTCGCTGATCCTTTTAAAATAGAAGTCCCTGTTCTCTCGCAGCGTCCGCAAAAGCCTTCACCCTTCCATGGTAAAGATAGCCGGACCTGTCAAACACCACCTTCTGAATGCCTTTTTGTTTCGCTTGTTCGGCGACGAACTTACCGAAAAACACCGCGGCTTTCACGTTGCTCGCGCTGTCGAGGCCTGACGCCTTCTTGAACGCTTTGGCCTTGCTGGACAGGCCCAGAAGCGTTTTCTGCTCGTAGTCATCGACGATCTGCGCTTCCATGTGCTGAAGAGAGGGGCAGAGACACAGCCTCGGACGCTGGCTGTCGCCGGACACTTTCTTGCGCAGCCGCAGATGGCGGATGATGCGATTCGATCTTACACGGTTCTTGGGTCTCATTACTTGGTCACCGTCTTTCCTGCCTTGCGGCGGACGATCTCACCCTGGTAGTGCACGCCCTTGCCCTTGTACGGCTCGGCGGGGAATGTCTTGCGGATCTTGGCAGCGAAATGGCCGACCTTCACCTTGTCGACACCCTTCACGAACACCGTGCCGGGCTTCGGCGTCTCGACGGTCAGCCCCTCAGGTACGTCGTAGATCACCGGGTGCGTGAAGCCGAGCAAAAGGTTCAGCGTTTTGCCCTGCGCCTGTGCCTTGAAACCGACGCCTTCGATGACCAATTCTTTTACGAAACCGTCGGTCACGCCCTTGATCATGTTGAACACGACGCTACGCGTCGTGCCGTGCAGAGAGCGGTCCATCTTCTGGTCCGTCGAACGCTCAAAAAGCAGCACGTTGTCTTTCAGCGTCGCCTTGATCCTCGGGTGCACCTGAAAAGAGAGCTTTCCTTTCGGACCTTCGACGTTGATATGGCCGTCCTGCACCGCCAGCTTCACGGTCTTGGGCACTTCAATGGGGTTTTTACCGACTCGTGACATGGCTCACCAGATCTTCATCAGGACTTCGCCGCCGACAGAGCGTTTCTTCGCCTGGTCGCCGGTCATGACGCCTTCGGGTGTCGAGACCACGCACACGCCGAGGCCGCTCAACACCGTGGGCATGGTGTCCTTTTTCGCGTAGATGCGCAGGCCCGGACGAGACACGCGCATGATGCGCGTGATACGGCGCAGTGGTTCGGACTCTTTCTTCAGATACACGCGCAGGATGCCCTGTTTTTTGTCCTCGATCAGACGGTAATCGTAAATAAACTTTTCCTGGCGGAGTATCTTCAGGATCTCCGTCATCATCTTTGACGCGCGAAGGTCCACGCGTTCTTTTTTTACGCGCGAGGCGTTGCGGATCATCGTCAACGCATCGGCCAAAGGATCGCTCAGCGACATAGTCCCTCTTTTACCAGCTTGCCTTGACCAGGCCCGGGATCTCGCCTTTTGAGGCAAGTTCCCTGAGACAGATACGGCACAGCTTGAATTTCCGGTAATAGCCCCTGGTCCGCCCGCAAAGCATGCACCGGTTGTACGCCTGCGTCTTGAATTTCGGGGGCCTCTGTTGCTTGATCATCAATGATTTTTTTGCCATGTTGTCCTATGCGGAAACCGCGGCGGCTACGGCCGGCTTTTCGGCTTTTTCCGTCTTGGTCCTGAACGGCACGCCGAAAAGCGTGAGCAGCTGGTACGATTCCTCTTTTGATTTGGAGTTGATCACGATCGTCACGTCCATGCCCTGCACGCGGAGCACGCGGTCCGATTCGACTTCTGGAAAGATGTTCTGTTCGTGTATCCCAAAGCTGTAATTGCCCGACTGGTCGAACCCTCTGGGGCTGAGTCCTCTGAAATCGCGCACGCGGGGCAGCGCCACTCGGAGCAGGCGCTCGAGAAACTCATACATCGTGCGGCGCCGCAGCGTGACGCGGCAACCGACGGGAGAATTTTCACGGATCTTGAAATTTGAAATGGCTTTTTTGGCGCGAGTGATCACGGCCTTTTGGCCTGTGATCAGCGTGAGCTCCTGCGCGGCCGCTTCGAGGATCTTGATGTCCTCGGCGCCTTTGCCAACACCCATATTCACCGAGATCTTTTCGATGCGCGGAGCCTGGAGCGCATTCGTGTATTTGAACTTTTTCATCATCTCGGGGACGATGTGCTTGTGATAATGCGCCTGCAGGTTGGCCGATTTCTGCGTCGTCTTCATCCGAGCACCGCCTTGTTCCTGGCCGAGACCCTCTGCTTGGACCCGTCACCCGCCGTCAGCGTTTTCAGGCGCGTGGGCTTGCTGCTTGTCGGGTCCACGAGGCCCAAATTGGACAAATGAATGGGCAGTTCCTGATTCAGGATGGCACCCTGCGGGTGCTGTTGGCTTTTTCTCAGGAACTTTTTCACCATGTTGACACCTTCGACGAGGGCGCGACCTATCCGGGGGTACACGTGAAGCACTTTCGCGGACTTGCCTTTGTCTCGGCCGGCGAGGATGAGCACCTTGTCTCCCTTACGAATGCGCAGGCTCATTTAGATGACCTCCGGCGCGAGAGAAATGATCTTCATAAAACCTTTGTCGCGCAGCTCGCGGGGCACCGGCCCAAAAATGCGCGTGCCTTTCGGGTTTTTCTGCGCGTCGATGATGACGAGTGCGTTCGTGTCGAAGCGGAGCGAGGTGCCATCCGATCTGCGGATCTTGTTCTTCGTGCGTACGACGACGGCTTTCACGACCTCGCCTTTTTTAACGGCGGCGTCGGGTGTAGCCTCTTTGACGTTGGCGCTGATCACGTCACCGACCTCGGCGATCATGCGGCCCGAGCGGCCGATGACACCGATGCAGCTGACCTTCTTGGCGCCCGTGTTGTCCGCGACCTCTAAGATAGTTCTCATCCGGATCATGATTGCCTCTTGGCCTCGATCGCTTCACGGTCTGCGGCGGAGGCGCGCTGGACGATCTCGACTAGCCTCCAGCGCTTGTCCTTGGAAAGAGGGCGTGTCTCGGCGATACGGACCACGTCCCCGACCTTCGCCTCGTTCTTTTCGTCATGCACCTTGAACTTGTTGGCCTTTTTGATGACCTTGCCATACAAAGGGTGCAAGGACTTGCGGCGGATCTGGACCACAATGGTTTTTTGCATCTTGTCGCTGGTGACGACGCCGGTGCGCTTCTTTCTTAAATTGTCTCTTACCTCTTCTTGCGGTGTCATACCTTCTTTGCCTTTTCGTTTTTGACGGTCAGGATCTGCGCGATCTG